>REGF01000088.1:3317-3928 GCA_003702465.1 Candidatus Nitrosomarinus sp.
AATAGACATCTCTTAAAGTAGATGATTTTTTTTCATTTGTTAATCTATTAGCAAAAAATGCCAGCCACATCAATTGTGTAAAGGAACGTAATTGTGCAGAGTTTCTAGAGCTTCTCAAAGCAGCATTATTTCCTAAGATGTATTGTCTAAGTTTTTTATCATAAACAATATTACTTACAGATCTACTTGGAATAGAAAATTTTGGGAATTGTCCATTATCTAAATCATCATAAATTTTTGCACCATGACTTTTTAACATTTCAAGAATATTCTTTTGTTTATCATCAGCTTTTTTACTTCGAGCTTTTATCTTACTATCTTTTTGTTTTTTACTTGTTGCCAATTTCTTTTTCCTCCTTTACAGCTTTTTTAGTTTCAGTTTCAATTTCGCTTTCTAACATTTTCTTATAATTAGGTTCTTTTTTCTTTCCAGCTAATTCAGTACAAAATTCAGCAATCATTGGAATATATTTTGCATAAAGGTTAGCCCTCTTTTTAGCTGCCTCTGCCTGACCACGTTTAGACATAAAAGAAGATAATTTTCTAGATAAGAATTGTAAAGCTAATCTTAATTCTCTTTCTATTTCTTGTCTGTCAGCAACATTTTCTTT
>REGF01000020.1:0-4748 GCA_003702465.1 Candidatus Nitrosomarinus sp.
TTCAAATAATCTTGATTCATCTCAACCACCTATAGTATCTGAAATTGAAATAGAGTTGTCCATTCAAACTGATTTGTCTTCATATGTAAAATCTGACTTGATTTCTATAAATGGTGTATCTGAAAATTCTAATGTTGTAAATTTATCCATTCTAAATTCAAATAATGAACTTGTATGGGCCGAACAAGTTTCTGTCAAATCTGATGGTAGTTATTCTACATTAGCTATAGCTGATGGAGAGGGATGGGAAAATTCTGGTACATATAATATCAAAGTTGAAGATGGAACTAATACTAAATCAACAAAATTTTCATTTAATTCATAATCTTTCAAATTCTTTCCAATGTGAATCTATTAGTTCTCTTAACCCTTCTACACTAATTTCTTCCATATATTCACGATAAACTATAAACTTATTTTGTTTATTTGATTTTTCATCATAAATATCAGAAGTATTTTTTGGAATAATGTTGTTTGACCATTGATTCATCTCAAAAATCCATATTGATGAATCTGGATTAGAAAAGTCAATATCATCACATCCTACAATATACAAATAACATTTAGTTGATTGATTTAATTTTTCATACAGTTTCTCATAAGCAATAATTTGTCCTTGTGGTATGTTGATTTTATCATTATGGAAGCCTTTGAATTCTAAAATAATAAAACTACCCTTATGTTCAATTAACCAATCAATATCTGTACCTCCTGAGGCTACCATCCCATGCACAATTATTTCTCCTAATACTTCTCTTCCACGAGTAAATTCTGATTCATCAAAAATTTGATATTTTGCTTTTGAACTTTTACGAAAACCTTTTTCAGGCGAATTTTGTGCTTGATTTGATACTTTTTTTTCATATATTGTATCAATAATATCATTTGTTTCACTAGACATTATTTCAAATTTTTTTAATTGATGATAAAATATCTTGTAAATTTTTCTACAGTTAACTATTTCTCAATTTTATCTTGAACAAAATTCATTATTTTGATCTTTGTAAAGTATAAAATATTCATCTTGAATTTTTCTATCTTTTTTTGCATTCAAAGCATCTTGATACATATCAAAATGCTCAATGATGTATAATTGATTTCCAGGATTTTCAAAATAATCAATTCCAACTAAATTAAATCCTGTTTCTGGAGTCATTTTCATTTTTTCTTTTTCAAATTCGTTATTAGACATATTTTTAATTAATCATAAATCATTAAATTTTTTTCTTCTAATAATGAATGTAGATTATGTACTGATCTGTAAACTTCTGTTTCTTTTTTAGCTCCTGTACAAACAAGTTTTCCTGATGCAAAAATCAAGATTACAGTTTTTGGGTCAAGCATTCTGTGAATCAAACCTGGGAATTGCTCAGGTTCGTACATACTTCTTGGTAATGTTTTGGCCGATCTTTCCAAATGAATTTTACCTCCGAGACTAATTGAAGAGACAATATTTTGTACAGAAATAATTGCATCTTTTTTGATCTTAATCTTTGCTTTTCTTAATTTTTGAACAACTGTATTAACAGCTGCAATTGCTAATTCCTCTGATTTAGCTCCTGTACATACCATTTTTCCTGTTCTAAAAATCAAAGTCGCTGTTTTTGGTTTTTCTAATCTAAATACCAATCCTGGAAACTGTTCGGGATTATATTCTGTTTCTGGAAATTTTTTTGTTATTTCATCCAAGTCCATTTTTTGTTCAACAGATGCTGATGCTACTACATTGACTACGCTAACAATTGGTTTTGTCTCTGGCATGCGTGGTTCTTTATATACTTCCTTATATATACTAGTGATGTTTTATTTGATTTTTTAATGATGCCCAACCCATTGATATGTAAATTCTTCTTCAATCATATCATTGACTATTTTATTTTCTTTAATTTTCATTTTAGGTAATTCTATATCAAAAAATCTTAATTTACCTTTGCAAGGAATTGGAATTCTAAATGGTTTGGCATTTTTTAAAATAAAACCATATGTTCTATTTTGAAAATTTTTTGATGAAAAATGTTTTTCTTGATCCATTTTAATTTCTTTTAAAAGATCATATTTTTTTACATCAACAAGTTCTGCTTTACCTATTATTGCACCTGTTGTAAAATTTTCATTGATTTTTAATCTCTTACAATCTTCTTTTCTAATCTTAATTGGAGCATGTATTAAAAAAACTCCTCGAAAATTAGTATTCCATTTTCTTAATTCTATTGTCTTCTTATTTTCAATTATTAAATTTGCAAATGGTTGACAAATTGAAAGACATTTCATAATTGATTAGAGTAACTATTTTAATTATTTAAAATTGTGATGCTTGTTTTACTAACTCTGAAAGTTGACTGTTTCTTGCATCAGGCAATTCTGTAATTCCTCCAATCAAACTATCTGTAACAATTCCTTTTTCAGCTAACACATTTGCTGCCATTAATGAAGTTCTTCCTGCCATACAGACCATTAGTGCTTTACCTTTTGATTCTTGAATTGAATTGTTTATTTCATCTGGAATTCCTTGTCCTGATAATAGTTGTTGTGCAGTTCGTGCATTAGGAATAACAATTTTACTTTTATCAATACCTAAAGATTTTGCAAGTAATTCAATTCCTCCTTCTTGAGGTGTATATTGTGTGTGTATCCAAATTACTTTATCATAATCTGCAGCATTTGAGGCTACTTCTTCTTGTGAAACCTGTCCTGGTGGCTGAATTTTTCCAATTTTTTCTAAATTCTTTCTATATTTCTCAATTCCATCACAAATCATTACTACAAACTTGTTTCCTTTATTTGCACTGACAAGTTGTAAAGTTGCGTATAATTCTAATGCACTGCTTTCACCAATATCGTGTCCTTTCTCTACAAAGAATTTCAATAGTGGTTTAGCTTTTTCAAAATCAACTTCATATTCACCTGCATATTTTTCTGGCTGATAATATTTTAGACCATCAGCATTGTTATGTGTTCTAATTCCTGCAACATCTTGACCTCCTGGTGGGAAAATTACATGAACACCTTTTTTATTATATTTTTCAGAAATGTATCTGCTTAATCCTCCTGATGTTCCACCTGTACCAAATGTACATAGAATATTAAATTCATCTAAAGAATTTCCATCTTCGTGAAGTTGTTGATCTATTTCAGCTCCAGTAATTGTTCTATGTGCATTTACATTCAAATCATTATCGTATTGTTCTGGACAAAAACAATTGTATTTTTTAGAAAGCAATTTTGCTAAATTGATAATATCTTGTTTACCTAACAGTGCTTCTATTTCTGTAATTGAATTGTCAAATATGCTTGGATCAAATCCTAATTGAGTTAATTGTGAACGAACATTTGCAGCTGTTGCTTTTGCAACTAATTCATCTTTTTTTCCTTCCATTCCAGGAGCTGGACAAATATCCATTTCCAAATCCATGATTTTAATTCCCATATTTCTTAATTCATGAAATACACCCTCTTGTAATTTTCTTGAAACAATTGTTACAACTTGTAAACCAAGTTTTGATAACATTCCTAATGCAATTCCGAAATTACCTGATGTTGCTTCAATAACTGTTTGACCGCTTTTTATTTTTCCAGTACTAATTGCTTCATGAATGATATTTGCTGCTGGTCTAACTTTGATAGAACCCGTAAGTAATGTTGAATCTAATTTTCCGTAAATTTGTAGTTCTGAATTTGAGAGGTCTAGATTGTAAATTTTTTTAGCACATTCCTTAAAATCTGCAGTTATGTCTACTAGAGGTGTTGCATTGACAATTTTTGCACCTTCTTGATTATTCTCTAAATGAGGTACTTTATTCCAAATTTCTGTCTCAAATCGCTCAAGAAGAACTTGGTCAATATTGTTATCCTGATTCTCTTCCAATTTTCTCTCTGTTTTTGAAATTTTACAAGGTCATATAAAATATCTGATATGTTTTATTGACTTATTCCACATTCTTACTTCGTGAATTTATACATCTAGTAGATTAATCACTTTATTTGGAATGTCCTTAAGTCGGCTTACTGCCATAGTTTTATCATATCCTAAATGTTTAAGATTATTTGCAATTGTTGTAGCTCTAACCGTATTTGGACCTAATCCTAAGGCAACCATAGTAATTCCTATTCCTTTAAGTGATTTTGTCATTTTTCTTACTGCGTTTGAATCAGATGGTTCTCCATCAGTTAATGTCAGAAAAATATTTGGTTGTTTTGCTTGAAGTGTTGGAAACATCTTATCATATACTTCTGCTAATGGTGTTGACCCATTTGCAACAATTTGTGCTAATCTTTTTGCAGTAATGTTATTCCATTTCATATTTTCTTCTTTTACTGACCAACAAACTACTGATCTATTTTCAGTACTAAACGCATATACTGCAAATTTTACTCTAAGAAATGCTAAAACTTCACATAATGCAATTGTTGCTTTTTTATATTCAATTGCATCTGATGAGATACTTGATGAATGATCTAACAAGATAATGATTTTTGTTTTAATTGATTTTTTAATATCTGTAAAAAATGGTTCATTTCCTTCAATAAAATTTTCATCATCAAATTCATCACCTGATCTTAAATGCTGTTCCTTCCAACCTGATTTCCATTCTTTGAATTTCATTTTTAATCCATTTATCAAACTCATGTCATAGATTGCTGTTTCATCAACATTTTTTGTTGATGGAACTTGAATACCTACTGATTCTGTTGTTAACCCTTTGTTTTCATTTTTCTTATTTTCTTCAATCAACACTTTGTATTCATCA
>REGF01000020.1:4848-16525 GCA_003702465.1 Candidatus Nitrosomarinus sp.
CTTGTTTTAGTTTGTAGATTATCTGAAATCTCAATTGTAATATTTTCTTCTTCAGACCATCTTCTAATTAGAAAAGTTGCTATTTCTACTAAAGAATCATTTTGTAATTGAATTGATTGCATTTAGCTTCCAAACATTGAAGTGATGATGTCACTAACTTTTTGATATTCAATATTTCCCCATTGTGTGTATACATTTCCAAAAACAATGTTTGCAGCTTCTTTTGGTGACATTTGATTATCTAATAATTTTGCAAATGCAATAGTTTCTCTTAAACTAGGTGAATAAAATAATTCTTCCACTGCTGCAGCTTGTCTCAATGTATTTGCCAATTTTATGGCTTGAACTATTTCCGAATCATGATTACCTGAAATATGTTTTTTAACAATATCTAATTCAACTTCTTCAGGTGGATATTCTAATCTAATTCGAACTGGGAATCTACTTAGAATTTGTGGTGGAAGTTCTTTTGTTCCACTATGTGTCAATGGATTGATAGTTGCAATTACAAACCAATTCTCTTTTGCTTTAACTACTTCTCCTGTTGATTCTTTTAATACAATTTGTCTTCTATCATCTAAGGCCTCATCTAATCTAAGTAAAACATCTGCTTCTGCAGCATTTACTTCATCCAAGTAAAGTACATCCCCATTTCTCATTGATTTAATCAATAAACCTTCATCGAAACTGACAGTTCCATCTGTCAGTGTTTTTGTTCCAATTAGGTGACTTTCTCTCGTTCTTAAACTAAAATTAATTGATTCAGAATTAATATTGTTATCTTTTGTAAAATTTCTAACTAGTGAAGTTTTTCCAGTCCCTTTTGGTCCAATTATGAGAACAAAAAGTCCTGATTCGTATGCTTTTTTGATTATGTCACTAGAATTATTCCAATCTAGATATTGAATTTCTTCCAAGGTATTTTTTCCTTAATTCTAACAATATTTAATGTTGGATCTATTTTCCAAATGCTTCAATTTTGGCAAATGATGCATCTAATCTTTGATGTAATTCTTTATGCCATTGCTCAAATCCTGATGGATCTGTTGGATAATTATTGTAATGTTCAACTAACCACTGATTTTCTGAAGATGTATACTTGAGTCCTTTTGCAACTGTTTGATTTAATGCTCCTCTAATTATCATTCCAACTTTACCTAATCCTGAAAAGTCTGGATGTTCACCTTTACTAATTGCTTCAACATCTAAATTTCCTAAGAAGTGTTTCATACCATAACTGATTTGTTCATTATTCATTTGTTGAACTAATCTTCTAAAAAGTTCAAGTCCTGCTGTCTTGTATCCGTACTCTTTGATGAAATCTAAGTTATATTGCCATAGTGATGCTTCAGATGTATCATTTGCTTCTAGTGCTTTAGCTACATTGTTTCCAAGAATTGTTCCTGCAATTAATGCTGGTCCAATTCCTCCTGCATCAATTGGTTTTGGCATCCATGCTGCATCTCCAACCATCATGTATCCTCCTGAAACCATGCATTCATTTTGTCTTCTTACTGAAACTTGGAAAATTCCTGAATTATTGCCTCCTAAAGTATCTGTAGGATCTTCAGAAAGTTTTGCATTTTGAATAACTGTATTTCTTTGAAGATATTCTTTCATCAATGATTCAACATTGTCTTTTTTACCTAATCTTTTGTTTCTTTTTTCTAAAAATGCTTTTTCAACACCTAAACCAATGTTAACTTTAGTTTCAGATTTTGGAAATACCCATCCATATCCTCCTGGAGCAATATCTTGATCTAAATGAATTATACAATAGTCTGGATCAAATTCTGTAAGATCTTTTTGTCCTGGTTCGAAATCCATTATGTATCTTCCAGTTATTTCTAAATCTTCGATGTTGATTTTCTTTTCAACTTTAGTTGAATTTTGAAGTCCATTTCTTAGAATAGATGTTACACCTGTTGCATCAACAACTAATTTTGATGTTTTTTTGTAAGGTTGTTTTGTTTTATTATCTACTCCTTGAATTCCAATAACTTGTTGACCATCATAAATTAAACCTGTTAAACCAATTTCATAATCAAACTCAATTCCCAGTTTTTTACATCTTTCATTTTGGATTCTTGGTAATTCTGTACGATTTAACATGAATCCGTCACCATCAAATGGAATTGCTGTTTCTTTATCTGGTGAAAATGCCATTACACCTTTTACATCATGTTCAATTTCTGGGTCTGTCCATTGAACTTTGATTCTTTCTGACATGAAATCTACTGCTTCTTTTGAACATGCATCTCCACATACCCATCCTGCTAGTCCTTTTCTACCTGGTAGAGTTTCTGGATTTCTGTCAACAACAAGAATTTTTAGATTTTGGTTAGAATAATGTGCTATAGATTGTGCTGTAATTGTGCCTGCTAAACCGCCTCCTGCTATGATTACATCATAATCTACCATGATATCATAACTTGTTCATCCGTATTTATAATAAACCATGTTACAAAAATAAAATTTCTTTCAACATAATTTAATTAATTTTGGGGTCGGTTCGTCGCGGCGTCTTCAAAGCGTCAGCTCAGACTGGAGCGGCTGTTATTTCCTCATTCCCAAATTGATTAATCGATCTATTCCTATTTAATCTAGATGACTATGAAATAACTCTGAAAAAACCTCATGAGTATTTTTTTTGTTATATACTGGAGTATGAATTTTAATCTTGATTGTATCTTTTTGACTGAATTCTAGTATACCTTGAACAAATTCTTGTTTATCTAATCTCAAATGAAATTTTGAATCTTCTGTTCTTTCTTCTATTTCTTCAATTAATTGATTAATTTGGGGTTCAGAAAGTAAATCCAAAAATTTTTTCAAAAATGTTTTTGCCTGTTTTTTAACAAGTTTTGTATTTAACATGATGATTGGATTGTCAAAATAACCTGTAGTTTCTGTTTTGTTAAAACTCTCTTCTTCAATATCAAATATCTCCATAAAAGGTTCTGTAATTTTTGAAATATCTTCAGTTGCATGAACAATCATGTCAATTGTAATCTCTAACTTATTGTTCATAATTATAAACAGATGTTTTAACTACTTATGCTTCAAGTAATTTAGTTTCTTTATCTGCAGTTCTGATTAATTTAACTTTTTCAAGACCTACATGTCTAACTTTGATTACTCGTTTGAATGCTGCCATTATGTCTGAATTGATCTTACTATAACAAGTGGCTTGAACAAATTGCTCTATTGTCATTTCAGGCACTGTTTTGTTAATTACATCTCTTGCAATAATTCTTAGTGCATGTTTTCTTGATGTATTTAGTGGTCTGTATGTTAAAGCAATTATCTTAATTCTGAAAACATATCCATCTTTTGTTTTTATATCAATAATGAAATTTATTTTTGAAGAACCTCTTCTAACTAGACTTCTCAAAAATTCTTTTGAATACTCAAATCTCTTAAAAATTGTAGAAGCATTATCTCCATCTACTTTATCAATTTGGAAATAGATTTTGTATTGATGTTGAGATGGATCTCCTTTGAGAATATCAAATAATGTTACTTCTACTACTCTACCAGAAGCGTTTTCGTCATCTGTAATTGGAACGTAAGCTAATGGGACATTGTTAAATGAATCTGGAGCATTAACATTTACCCAACGTTTTTCTCTCCACTTGTCCTTAATACGACCTTTTCTACGTGCCAATTCTTAACGAGCCTTGAATCCAAAATATAAGGGTATGTCACTAGATCTCTTTCTGATTGCCCATATATCCCTGTAATACTTCAGGAATTCGTATATGTCCATCTTTTGTTTGAAAATTTTCCATTATTGCTACTAGAACTCTTGTGGTAGCAATTAGTGTACTATTGAGAGTATGAACATACTGTGTATCATCATTTGTTTTATCTCTAAACCTAATCTTCAATCTTCTTGCTTGATATTCAAGACAATTTGAACATGAAACAATTTCTCTGTATGCATTTTGTCCAGCCATCCATGCTTCAATATCATATGTTTTTGCTGAAATATTTCCTGTATCACCTGTGGATAATAGCATCACTCTGTATGGGATTTTTAATTTTTGATAAAATTCTTCTGCAATAGATAATAATTTTTCATGCTCTTTCCAAGAATCCTCAGGTTTTGAGAAAATGAACTGTTCAATTTTATCAAATTGATGGACTCTAAAAATTCCTTTTTGGTCTCTTCCGTGTGCACCTGCTTCTTTTCTAAAACAAGGACTAATACCTGCATATTTTTTTGGAATATCTTTTCCTTCAATAATCTCTTTTGAATGCATTGCTGCCATTGCATGTTCAGAAGTTCCAATCATGTACAAATCTTCATTATCAATTTTGTAAATTACTTCTTCAAAATCATCAGCAATAACTGCTCCTTCCATTGATTCTCTATTAATCATATATGGTGGCTGAACAACTGAATATCCTTTTTCTCGAAGAAAATCTAATCCAAAATTAATTAGTGCTTGATTTAACCTAACTAAATCATTTTTTAAATAATAAAATCTTGCACCAGCAACTTTAGCAGCTCTTTCTAAATCTACTAAATCTAAATCTTCAGAAATATCTATGTGATCTTTAATTTTAAAATCAAATTCTGGAATGTCCCCCCATTTTTTAACTTCTTTATTTGATTCATCATCTTTTCCAATTGGCACTGATTCATGAATAAGATTTGGAATAGATGATGCTAATTTTAGATATTTTTTTTCAACATTATTTTGTTCTAATTCTAATTTTGTAAGTTCTTCTGAAACCTTTTTCATTTCTTCTAAGATTCCAGAAATATCTTCTCCAGCTTTCTTTTTTTCTGATATAGTTAATGCTACTTGGTTTTTCTTTTTTCTTAGTTCATCAGTTTTGATTATGAATTCTCGTCTTTTTTGATCAGATTCAATTAATCCTTCAAGATCAAACTCAACTGCTCTTGCTTTTAGCATATCTTGGATAACTTGTGGTTTTTCTTTGATTAATTTGGGATCTAACATTATTCTATCACCTTTAATGCAACCTGGATATGTTCTAATACTTCATCTACGGTGCCTACTAATTGTTTCATGTTTTCTTTACTCTCAAAATTAAAAATTAGTTTACTATCAATATTTTCAACATAAAGACTCAATCCTTTTGGAAAATTTACATTATCTGGCTCTAATGCCTTTTTGACTGCTTCAGCCTTTTTTTCTGATATGTTATTCAGAATTACTTGTAGTTGACATGTTAACGACATTTACTTCTAAATATCTCAAAAATTCGTCCAATTTGTCTTTAGTTATTTTTGCACCTGCTGCACCATCATGTCCTCCTCCTATTCCATCAAATTTCTCAGCGCCATTTTTCATCAAGTCACTAAGATTTATGCTTGATTTACAACCAAATGCTTTCCTTGATGAAAATTTTATGGTGTTTTCTTCTGTCCTAGTTCTAAGGATTACTATTTTATCTGCATTTTTTGGTGATGCTGCAATTAATGATGAAATACTTCCTGTCATTGTTTCTGGAACAATATCTTCTCCATTGACCATCACACAATTTTCATTTTCTGAAATTCGCCATCGTTCATTTGATAACACGTTCATGTATTCTTTAATCATTTTTCTATAATCTGTTAGAATTTCTTCCCCTTCTGCTAGAATCTTATTTCTATCTCCCATACAAATTGCCATTCCAACACCTGAACGGTTAATTCTACCACATGAATTTAGCATAGTTGAATATTCTCTACCATCTCTTAGAAAACCTCTTTTGTCTTCTTTTGGAAATGTGTATGTGTAACCCATTAATTCAGACATTAATTCTGAAGTATTTTTTTCGGATGAGAAATTTGCTATAGTTTCTATCAATAATTTTTTTTCATCATCGTCTAATTCTGAAGGAACCCTCCATCTGCCCTCTTCTTTTAACTCAATTCCTGAAGATTTTAGAAGCGATAGACATGATTCTTTATTCCATGTTAATCCTTCGATAAATGGTTGTGATGTAAATGCTAGCGCTTCAGCTATGGGCCTAGTTTCTCTTCCAACTAATAATAAATCCAAATCTATTTCAACTAAGCCTAATTCTTTTGCAGTATTGGCAATATCAAAATTTTTCCCAGTAAAAGATTTGTTTTCACCCTTGTCTTGTCTGTCTCCTAAAGCTGAAACTACTGCAATTTCAGATAAATCTGAATTCTTTTCATTTAATGCTGTTGCAGCATAATATGCCATCCCTCCAGCACAAATTTCTAGGCCTCCATTAATTCCATATTTCCATGAATTAATGATGTTTTGATTTTCCTTTTCTTCATCTGAAATTTGGTGATGATCTAAAATTATCCAATCATCTCCTAAAGTTTGATCTAAATCTTTTCCAAAACCACCTCCTAAATCTGTAATAATATGAAAATCTCTTGAATCTGTTTTTAGTGATTGAATTACATTTTTACTAAATTCTTTTGATGTCCTAATCGTACATTTTGCTCCTTCTCTGATTAACGCTTTTGTGATAATACTCCCAGATGTTAATCCATCACAATCATTGTGTGTTGTTATTGAAATTGATTTATTGGATTTTATACAATCTGAAATTTTATCTTTGAATAGTGATAATGATTCTTGAAACTCTTTTGTCATTACTCTAATTGAGCAACCACTGATTTATACTTCCATGTTTTTGGAATTCTTTCAATTTTTTTATAATATACTGACAATCTGTGAACTTTTGCCTCAATCAACTCTAGGGATCTAACATTTCTATTATCTCCTCTGTTTTCTTTAAGGTGTTTTTGAAGTCCTACTGCTTTGTTAACTATATTTTCCAAGTCTTCAGGCATTTCTGGTTTCAAATCATTTTCTTCTAGAATTTGACCAATGCTCTTTTTTGTAATTGGCTTGATTAATGGAATTGAATGTTGATCTCTTAATTTAATTCCAATTTGACTTGGAGTTAAACCATCTTTGGCATACTTGATGACTAGTGCTTCAATTTCAGCAGGTGTTAATGTGATCCATGAAGGTGCACGTAATGTTGCTGGTCTAATTGAATGTGATTTTCCATGTCTATGAGTATGCATTCGTCCCATGACTTGGCTCAATTACAAGTAGAATTAAACGTTACTTTTGCTGATCTCGCAACTATCTCCTAAAAATAACACTTAGAATAAAAGTTAAATAAGTCACTGGCAGGAAAAACGACAGGTAAAAAGTATGAATTCAAAAATACTATTAGCAGCATCCTTAATCGCTGTCTTCACTATCGGACTTTCAGCACAAAGTTCTCTTGCATTTGCACAGTACATGGGCAATGTTGGTAGTGAAGGACAAACCGGATCATATACTTTAGAGGAAGCACTAGAGATTCAATCTCGTAGAGTTGCTTCTGCTGAAGCAAATCCAGCAGCTGGATCAGGAACTCCATACATTAGTGCAGATGGTGTTGTTGGTGCAGCAGTAATTGCAGGAGCAGTATTCGGTGGTATTGCAGGAGCTTTCTTCATTAGAGGAAGATCAGGTAAATACGCAGCAATGGGCAGAGGATAAAAAAACCTCACTTTTCCTTTTCATTTTATTATTTTCTCTTAGTGGATACTGATCTCGTACTTTGTAAGAATAAAAGAAATGTATATATCGCACAAATAGTGCAAAAATATTATGATTCCTATCGTAGGTACTTTCCTAAGTATCCTGTCAACACTAACAGGACAATTAGGACCAAACTATGATCCATTATTCTATGATGTAATGATTTACATCTTCGGAACCATCATGTTCACAATATTCCTTCTTGGAGTAATCTCATTTTGGTTACGTGTACACGGCTGGGCATACAAAGACAACCGTGAGAGATGGGTTGATGAATTAGACAGACACTTTGAAAGAGAAGGTATTGGTCTTATTCCAGACAACGGTAAATACTGGTAAACTTACCACTTACATCTTTTCATTATTTTTAATATCTTCAAGGCAGTTCATCTACCTACTTTTGAACTCAAAAATCAAGTTTTGAATACTTATGAAAAATTTCAATAATTCGCAAAGTCTGAATTTTCTGTATTACGAATTTAATTCTCTGGTAGTGGTGGCAAGAAGTCTTTATCTTTTGATGTATCATAATTCTTTGAAGTAAATACTGCTTTGTAGTGATACTTATCTTGCAATGGTGTTTTTAGGCCGTTTTCGGCTAATCTATCATTTACATAAATCTCAGTTTTTGATTCTTCCATATCTCTTATTTGAAACTTGGAAATGTATAGGAAATGTCCTAATTCAAAATTTGGATTTTCACTCCATTCTGCATAAACTGTTCCGTCATTAGATAGTGTGTATATAGCTCTTTGACACTCATCTGAAATTCCGATATTTGGCTGAACTTCTGCTTTTTGACCGTCCATGATCATTTCAAATGTAAATGATATTTTCCAATCTGTCTCCATATCATCTATACATGCATTATGTGCTTGTTTGGCTATCATTGGATTTACCCCTACAGTTGTAAGTAATACTGCAATAGCCCCTACCGCTGCACTAATTACAAGAAATTTTATTGCTTTTTTTCTCTTATAAGGATCTCCAGTTCCTGGCCATTTCATTGTCAATATTTTACTAAGATTCCTTAAAGTCCTTTCTTTTATTCATACATCACTTCAATTGTATCTAATTGGTCTTGATGATCTGCTAGAAAAAATGCAATTTCATTTGAGTCTATTTCTAACCATTCTGATTCCCCTTTGTATGGTAGATAATCTTCTACAAATAGTACTCCTTCTGGACCTGAAACTCTAACAACAATTCTATCTTTTTCTGACTCTATTGGAAATGGTAATTTCAGAACTTTTCCTCTTCTTTCATTTTGAATATTTACTTTGTACATATCTGAACGAAATTCAACTTCTCCAAAAAAATAACTTTGATTCAGATCTAATTTTATGATTTTAAAATCTAGCATTTTTTTCTATTATTTTTTTATGAATAAAAAGATC
Organism: Candidatus Nitrosomarinus sp.; assembly: GCA_003702465.1. Classification (GTDB taxonomy): domain Archaea; phylum Thermoproteota; class Nitrososphaeria; order Nitrososphaerales; family Nitrosopumilaceae; genus Nitrosopumilus. The sequence goes on from REGF01000020.1 coordinate 13,793, forward strand.
ATGATTGTTTAACGCAAAGCGTAAGTGGTATCTATAAAATGAAAAAGGTTGGGTTGTTTAGATAACTTGCCAAGGTCTAGTTGCAAACGTAATAACATATCCGACACCAATTATGATTGATTGGTATGCAATGTTGGTATATGGAATTGGTTTGATAATTGGTTCACCTTCTACGACAACAGTTTGACCTGGACCGAGTCCTGGACCAACTTGAGCTACGTTGAGTTGGGTGTGTACGTGGTATACACCTGCTTCAAGTGCTTTAGCAGATAATGAGTATTCAAGAACTGAGTTACCTGGAATGTCAAAGACGTTTCCTGGTGGGTCTCTTGCTAACATTTCCCATCTGTTACCTGCGTTAGTTGACTCTGAGAAAATGGATATCCATCCTCTAAGGTCTCTTTCTACAAGACTGACTAATGTTCCTTGAAGTGTCAAGGTTTCGCCAGTTTGTAGGGATTGTCTATTGAAGGTTTCATCTTCTATTCTGATGAATCGACTTTGGAGTTGTGCTTGGACACCGTGTGCATCTGCAGTTGGCATTATAGATTCAACCCAGTTGAATCCTAATGTTCCTAGTGCAAGTACTACAGCTAGTCCTAATACGATAATCTTTTGTTCGACCATATTATATCCCTATTAATGGAGAGGTAGATTGCATCGTTATATGTTTTACCTTCTTGACGAGGATCGACGTTATTCATATGTTAATCATTGATGTTATACAATGAATTCAATAAAAAAATGATGTAATTTTTATCAAATTTTATATATTAAAAATAATTTATTTCAAATTAATTAATAATATATGATAATTTATTGAAGAAAAATCTTGAAATTATGAACTCTTGCTTTATATCCTGAATTTACCCTTATGTACACATGGCACAGATGCCCGCATTAATTCCAAAAGAAGTTGAGATCCAGAGACTAAAGAAAATCTGGCTCATCGTCATAGCTATGGGATCAACTGCAGCATCAGTCGAAGTAGATAACTTCGTTGATGGTTCTTTGCATCAAACCTCTATCAGAGATAGTGCATTTACACCAGCACACTGGTGGCTATACTCCCACTTCGTTACATTACCACTCGGATGGGGAGCAGCAGCAATCTATGATAGAAAAATACCTGTTCTTAGAGGTCCTAACAATTCAATGAACACTGGTCTTAAGATGACCATTCTTGGTTACTTAGCAACAATGTTCACAATTGGGGTCAATGAGATGTGGCATTTCTGGTTTGTAGAGGAGATCTTTGCAGTACCAAATCACTGGATGTTTAACATGGGAGTCGTAGTGGCTTTCATGGGTGCATTAGCATACGTAGTCAGAGTATATGCTCGACTCGTAGAACTAGGTGCAGAAACTCCTGGTGAGAATCCATATGTTGCAGAAATGTACAAGATGGCCTTAGAAGGTAAATTGTACAGTAGAAGCATCCCATAGACAAAACGTGCAAACGCACACTTTTTTTCTATTTTTATTATTTTTCTAAGTCAACCTGATCGTGATGGAATCAGCACTTTAAGAAAGATTTAAAAGGATTCTGAATCCCATTAATTCCATAATGACTCTTCCTAAAGGATTCGGTTCTGGCGGTGCTGGTGGTTCATCAAGCGCCGACGTTGAACGAATGATTGGACGACGCGTTGAAAACATGACTGGAATAATCACTATTTCATTTATTGCAGCATGGTTGGCAACTTTTGCTGGAACTGCAGCAGGATACTTCTATTATCCTTGGGCATATCCAACACCAAGTGGTCACTTTGCATTCATCGTACTCACAATCATTGAGGCAATTGGTTACATCTTCTGTGTTAAAGTAATGGAAGAAGGTTCCAACAAAAACAGTAACGGTATTGTTGCTGGAGTTGTAGGTGCTGTTACAGTCGGTACAATAATGATCGCATTATTCATCGGAAAATAAACAGAAACCAACTCAAGACACTTCTTTTTCATTTTAATTTAAGTCAAAAATGCCGATCTTCATAACACTCTAAAATTTTATATACAGAACTTTTCCTCAATTCCGTATGGTCTGGTTAAGACGATGTACACACTACTTATTCATAGTAGTAGTTGCAGTTAACTCTACACTGTTAACAATTAATGCAGGAGACTACATCTTCTACACTGACTGGGCTTGGACATCGTACACGGTATTCTCAATATCGCAAACTTTGATGCTTATTGTAGGAGCTACATACTATCTTACATTTACAGGCGTTCCAGGCACAGCAACGTACTACGCTCTAATTATGACAGTATACACATGGATTGCAAAAGGTGCATGGTTTGCACTCGGATATCCATATGACTTCATTGTAACTCCAGTATGGTTACCATCAGCAATGCTTTTGGACTTAGTCTACTGGGCAACAAAGAAGAACAAGCACTCCTTGATACTGTTTGGCGGCGTACTGGTAGGAATGTCTTTACCATTATTCAATATGGTAAACCTCATTACAGTTGCAGACCCGCTTGAAACGGCATTCAAATATCCAAGACCAACATTGCCACCATATATGACACCGATAGAACCCCAAGTAGGTAAGTTCTATAACAGTCCAGTCGCATTGGGCGCAGGTGCAGGTGCAGTTTTGGCATGTACATTTGCAGCGTTAGGTTGTAAATTGAACACTTGGACATACAGATGGATGGCCGCATGGTCAAAGTGGGACTAAAACCCAACCTTTTTCATTTTATTATTTACTCCTAGGGGACCCTCTA
>REGF01000002.1:0-8497 GCA_003702465.1 Candidatus Nitrosomarinus sp.
AATGCATTAGCTCCAAAATGTCTAGTGTGATTATGATTTTGAAATATTGGATACATACGTTGCATTAATTCATTTGAACCACCAGATGTGTTAATTCCCACAATTTTGTAAATTGGTTCTTTTTGTTGAACTTTGATCTGTTTATCATTCAAAAATGAACCCTTATCTTTTGTAGCCCAATACATATCACCATTTGTTAAATCTGTAATCACACCATCAGTGATTGAACTAAGTTTATTTTCTGTTGCAAATGCTAATGAGCTACAAAAAAATGGAACACCTCTTACTGCGTTTGCTGAACCATCAATTGCATCCATTATTACAAATCCCTTAGGTTTGTCTGATAATTCTACTCTACCACATTCTTCACCTAAAACAACGCATTCAAAATCAATTTCTTTTAGATAATCTAATACAGTTTGTTCAGCAGTAATGTCGATATTTCTTGAAATATCTCCTCCCGCACCTACTCCAAAATCTCCTGCAGCATCTTCAGTTCCTGCAAGATCTTTTACATTTTTATAAATTCGATTTGATGCCTCACGGAGAATTTCTATAACTTCCACAAACAATAATTTTTTGTATCGTAATTTAAGTGAAGAAAATTTTTGTTTTGAAAGCATAAATAACAACACATTGAATTGTGTATGTGAGTGGAAAAGACGAATCAATTTTTAGTAAAAGTGCTCTAATGGGAACAAAGCCAGGAAAACAAATCATTAAACAAGGTTTATTCAAATCAAAAGGATTCAAATTATTCAATCAATACAAACAAGAGGCTGAAGATTCATTTCCTGCATTTGCTCAAAGATTTGCAAAAAATCTATTTGAACAAATTAACGCTGATCAATCTCCAAATACAACACAACAGCAATTTGCTGAAGAAGTAGGTTCAACTGAAATTATTTTAAATGCATCTGAAATTGAGCCTATAAAATCTAAATTACAAGATTTTGATACATTACATGATAGAGTACTTAGAATTTTGAATTCTAATTTTGTCAAAATGACATTTCCTGTTTTTAATGGTCTTTTTGATGCATCTACAGATTATTTCAAAGATGATAAAACTACTACAATGAGAGAAGATATTGTTGACGGTCACATTATTGCAATTGATCTTAGTGAACCTATGGATAGAATTGTAGACAAAGATGAAGATTTGGAATACCTCGATGATTACAAGTTGATGAATCCCTATATCTTGAAACTTGCAAGAGAAAAAATTTCAAAAGGTGGTGAGGATGTGCTTAAAGAATTTGAAGAAGGTTTCAAACAAGCTAGAATTGGACAATATCTTGATACAAAACTAAAAGATAAACCCACAGAAATTACTGAAGAAGAATTAATTGAAAGCTACAAAAAATATCGTTCTGTAATGGGAACTGCTGGTAGAAATATGGCTTTGAATCGTGCACCTTTAGCTGATATTTTTTACACTGGAATGGCAAAAGCTGCTGAATGTGTTGGATGTGGAAATGAGATTGAAGATAGTATTAGAGATAGAGCTGCAAAAATTCCTTCATGGCCATTATTCTATTCATTAAAAATGAATGATGCAAAGAATGGATTTGAAGAAACAATGAAACATAGTGAATCATATTTGAGTGAAGCTAGAGATGCATTAGAAAAATTACCTGATAATTTCTCACATACTAAGTTCTTGGAATTCCTATTTCTTACTGTAGAACATTATAATCAATTCTGGTATAAGAAATTACAAGAAGAAAACATCTGGTCAGATCTTAACAAAAATCTTCCAACTAAGTGATAAAATTGATGTGGTCTGAAAAATATCGACCTCAGAAAATTTCTGACATGGTCGGTAATGAAGAATCTCGTTCAGCTGTTATTGAGTGGTTAGCAAAATGGAAAAAAGGAAAAAAACCTCTTTTGATAGTTGGACCTCCAGGAATTGGTAAAACTACAATTGCATATCTGTTGGCTAAGCAATTTAGCTATGATATGATTGGTCTAAATGCCAGTGATGTACGAAGTAAATCTAGAATAAATGAAATTTTGACTCCTGTATTAGGTAATGTGAGTGTTTTAGGAAGCCCAATGATCTTTGTTGATGAAGTTGATGGAATTCACGGTCGTGGAGATTATGGTGGTGCTTCAGCACTTGTTGATATTCTAAAAAAACCAAATGTACCAATTTTACTAGCAGCAAATTATGATGATTCCGATAAAATGAAAAGTATCAAAAAAGTAGTTACGACAATTTCATTCAAAAAAATTCCACCACGATTATTGGGTGTTTATTTGGATAATATCTTAAAAAAAGAAAATGAGAAACTAAGTCCTGGTTCATTAATCAAAGTTATAGATAAATCAAATGGAGATATTCGTTCAATGATAAATCTAACTCAATCTCTAATAACTGGATTTAATCCACCTACTGAATCAGTTTTTGAAGATATTAATGTTGAAGATGGGATTAATGCATTTTTCAAAGCAAATTCGATTGAAGAAGCTCGAAGTGTTTTATATTCAATCCAAATTGATCCAAGAGAAAAAATTAATGCATTTTATTCAAGTATTATTACTAGTGAATTAGATAGCGATTCTCTTGCAAAATATTTAGAAATTATTTCTGATGCTGATATGTTATTTGGAAAAATTATGAAAACTCAAAATTGGAGATTACTACGTTATCTAAATGATATTTTGATTAATTTATATCAAAAAGATGATAGGATTAGATATTCAAAATATAATTTGTCTTGGCCTGTACTTAATAGAATTCGTTGGGATGGTGCAAAAATTAAATCATTATCTTCAGTAATGTCTAAAAAATTACATCTATCTTCAAGTGCATTCGTTACATTATGCTTACCATATGTTTTATTTTGTATAAAAAATAAAACACTGGAATTAGAATTAGAAGAAACTTTTGGTGATATCATTGATAAGGAGATTGAAATGTTACAATGAGCTGGATAAAAATTCCAATGAAATTTCCTGGAACTTGTATTATCTGTAATGAAAAAATTGAAATCAATGAAATTGGATTATGGTCAAAAGGTGTTGGAGTAAAACATGAAAAATGTGCAGAAACTAATGAATTACAATGTATTGTATGTGGTTCTCCTGCTGGGTGTTCTCAATGTGAATTTCAAGATATTTGTGATCTTTCTAATGTTTCACAATATTGTATTTGCAAGAAATGTAGTGATGAAAAGAATGCTTTTGATGCCTATCAAAAATCATCTCATAAAAAATTCCCAATAATTAATTCTTAAGAATTTTCACCCAAAATGAGTATTTTTCACTTTTACAAATTAGATTAATATATGAAAACCATTGACTGAAATCAAAATATGCATTCTGAAAAGATCGCTGAATTCACAAAAAACAAAAACACTGCATTAGAAGGCGGTGGTCAAGAGCGTATTACTTCTCAACATGAAAAAGGAAAGTTAACTGCTCGTGAAAGAATTGATCTATTGCTAGATGAAGGCACTTTTGTTGAAGTCGATCCTATGACTACTCATCATTATTATGAATATGATATGCAGAAAAAGAAATTTTTTACTGATGGTGTGGTAGGTGGATATGGAAATGTTTCAGGTCGTCAAATCTTTGTTTTTGCATATGATTTCACTGTATTAGGTGGAACACTTAGTCAAATGGGAGCTAAAAAAATTACTAAATTAATGGATCATGCAGTTAGAACTGGATGTCCAATTATTGGAATTATGGATTCTGGTGGTGCTAGAATTCAAGAAGGAATTATGAGTTTAGATGGATTTGCAGATATATTTTATCACAATCAATTAGCCTCTGGAGTAGTTCCACAAATTACTGCAAGTGTTGGACCATCTGCAGGTGGTTCTGTATATTCTCCTGCAATGACTGATTTTGTTATTATGGTAGAAAAAATTGGAAGTATGTTTGTTACTGGTCCTGATGTTGTAAAAACTGTATTAGGAGAAGAAATTTCTTTTGAAGATCTTGGTGGAGCAAACACTCATGGAACAAAAAGTGGTGTTGCACATTTTGTTGCTGAAAATGAATACGAATGTATGGATTACATTAAAAAATTAATTTCATTTTTGCCTCAAAATAATACTGAACAACCACCTAAAGTTTCAAATGATGATGATCCAAATAGATTGGATAATAATTTAATCAATATCATGCCAGAGAATCCTTTACAACCATATGACATGAAAGAAATTATTAATTCAATTGTTGACAATCATGAATTTTTCGAAGTCCATGAATTATTTGCACCAAATATTGTAGTTGGATATGGTAGACTAAATGGTAACGTTGTTGGTATTGTAGCTAATCAACCAATGCATCTTGCTGGTGCATTAGATATTGATTCATCCAACAAAGCTTCACGTTTTATCAGATTCTGTGATTCATTTAATATTCCAATAATTACTTTAGTAGATACACCAGGTTACATGCCAGGTTCCAATCAAGAACACAATGGAATCATTAGACATGGAAGTAAATTGCTTTACGCATATTGTGAAGCAACTGTTCCACGAATCACATTGGTAATTGGTAAAGCATATGGTGGTGCATACATTGCAATGGGAAGTAAAAATCTTAGAACTGATATTAACTATGCATGGCCTACAGCCAAATGTGCTGTTTTGGGTGGTGAAGCAGCTGTAAAAATTATGAATAGAAAAGATCTTGCTGCTTCAGATGATCCTGAATCTCTTAAAAAACAATTAGTAGATGAATTTGCTGAAAAATTCGAAAATCCTTATGTCGCTGCATCTCATGGAACAGTTGATAATGTAATTAATCCTGCTGAAACCAGACCTATGTTGATTAAAGCATTAGAAATGCTTGCAAATAAAAGAGAAAAACAATTGCCTAGAAAACATGGAAATATTAACTTGTGATTGAAGATGATTGAGAAAGTACTTATCGCTAACAGAGGAGAAATTGCTCTACGTGTTATTAGAACTTGTAAAGCACTTGGAATCAAAACAGTTGCTGTATATTCTGATGAAGATACAAATTCATTACATGTAAAACAAGCATCTGAAGCATACCATATTGGTGAAGCAGCACCTGCTAAATCCTATCTTAATCAAGAAAAAATTCTAGATGTAATGTTGTCATCTGGTACAGATGCTGTACATCCTGGATATGGTTTCCTTTCAGAAAATGATGATTTTGCTAGATTATGTGAGAAAAATAAAATTACATTTATTGGTCCATCTGCAGATTCGATGAATCTTTGTGGTGATAAGATGGAATGTAAAGCTGCAATGTTAAAAGCTGAAGTTCCAACTGTACCTGGAAGTCCTGGTTTAGTAAAAGATGCAGATGAAGCAGAAAAAATTGCTAATGAAATTGGCTATCCTGTTTTACTCAAATCTGTTTATGGTGGCGGTGGTAGAGGAATTAGATTAGTTACTACTGATCAAGAATTGCGTGAAGGCTTTGAAACAGTTACTGGTGAATCCATAGCTGCAGTAGGAAAATCTGCAATTATTGTTGAAAAATTCTTAGAAAAAACAAGACACATTGAATATCAAATGTGTAGAGATCATCATGGAAATACTGTACACCTCTTTGAAAGAGAATGTTCTATTCAAAGAAGAAACCAAAAACTAATTGAACAAACTCCTTCTCCTGTTGTAGACGCTGCAAAACGTGAAGAGATAGGAGAATTAGTTGTTAAAGCAGCAAAAGCTGTAGATTATACCAATTTGGGAACAGCAGAGTTTTTGAGAGCAGATAATGGAGAATTTTATTTTATTGAAATTAATGCAAGACTCCAAGTTGAACATCCAATCAGTGAAATGGTTTCAGGATTAGATTTTGTAAAATTACAAATAGATATTGCAAATGGAGAACCACTTCCATTCAAACAAAAGGATTTACACATGAATGGCTATGCAATTGAATGTAGAATCAATGCTGAAGATACATTTTTGGACTTTGCACCATCAACTGGACCTGTTCCAGATGTAACTATTCCTGCAGGACCTAATGTTAGATGTGACACATATCTTTATCCTGGATGTACTGTTTCACCATTTTATGACTCCTTAATGGCAAAACTCTGTACATGGGGACCAACATTTGAAGAATCTAGAACTAGAATGCTTACTGCATTAAATGACATGTATGTTCAAGGTGTAGAAACTTCAATTCCTCTTTACAAAACAATCCTTAATTCTGAAGAATATAAAAATGGAGAATTATCTACTGACTTTTTGAAACGTTATGATATGATTGATAAATTAAGTGAAGATCTTAAAAAAGAAAAAGAGAATAAAACTGAAGCTGCATTAGCCGCTGCAATTATTCATTCTGAATACTTTAAGAGTCAAGTACAAAGCAATTCTAACAATAGCGCAAACTGGAAAAATAAACTGGACTGATAAATATGACTAACTATAAAATCCAAGAAATTGAAAAATCCTTTGATGGAAAAATTTTAGAAAATCTTGGTGATAATGAATACATTATCAAAATTAATGATAATGAACATAAATTAAAAATAATTAATATGAATTCCCGTGGAATTGAATTTGTTTTAAATCAACAATATCATAGTGCAAAATATCTTGAACAATCAACAAATGAAATGAATATTGTAGTAGATAATGTACCAATGATTATCAATTTACATACTCATTATGATAAAGTTGTTTACAAAAACTCTGGTGGCGGTGGTTCAGGCGGAGCACAAAAAGCATTGAAAAGTCAAATTCCTGGTAAAGTTATTTCAATTTCAGTTGAAGATGGTGATTCTGTCAAGAAAGGTGATGTCATTTGTACTTTAGAATCAATGAAGATGCAAGTTGCAGTTAAAGCACATACAGATGGTGTTGTAAGAAATATCAAAGCTAAAGATGGTGCAACTGTTGCAAAAGGCGATATAATTACTGATATAGAATAAAAAAATTATTTATTTTAAAAAGTCTTTAATTTCTTGATAATTTGGTTCCTTTAATGGATCTTCTGATACCCATTTGTATCCAATTTTTCCATCTTCCATAATTATGAAAACTGAACGCTTTGCTGCATTGTAATCTTTAATGTGAAGCAGATCTTTTAGTAAAATATCATAATCTTTGATAGTTTTACTTGTGTAATCACCTAACAATGGAAAATTGAAATTGTGTTTTTCTGCAAATGCTTTATTTGCAAAAGGTCCATCATTACTAATTGAAATTATTTGTGCTCCCATATCTGAAATTTCTTTCCATGAATCTCTGAAAGTACATAGTTCAACTTCACATACTGGTGAACTTGCTGCTACTATGAACGATAATACGACCTTTTTGCCCTTAAATTCTTCCAAAGTCCTCATCTTCAACTCTGTATCTGGAAGTTCAAAATTTGGAGCAAGATCGCCTACATTCAATGCCATGATCGGTTTTTTTTGTTATCCTATTAATTACTTTTCAAATTCCTCTTTTCAAAAACCTGATCGAAAAAACGAAGCATATCTTATTATATAAAACTCAGAGATGAAAGTTAAATTGGTCGGAGAAATAGCGGGCAATTATAGCACCGTAGTATTGATGTTCGGGTTCGCAGTTGTAGCAATGGCACCCGCATTATTGATTTCTCGAATGGTTTCACCTCGTAAAAAGAGCAATCCTGTAAAATTTTTGCCAATGGAATGTGGCCAAGTTCCTAGTGGTGAAGGTCGAACTCATTTTATGATGCAGTATTACCCGTACATTCTGATGTTTGTAATTTTTGATGTAGTTGCAATTTTCTTATATGCTTGGGGCAGTGCACTTTTGGAACTTCCAAAAAGTGCAACTTTACCAATGATAGGTTTCTTAGCAATTATGTTTGGTGCAATGTCTTTTGCACTTTATCAATCAGGGAGAAGAAGAATTTGGTAGTTATTTATACAAATCAATCTAAAGGGGGTTGGGAATAAAATTGCTTAAAGATTTAGTAACACCAGAAAATGCAAATGTCTTCATTGGAAAACTTGGAGATATTTTGGAAAAAGCAATTGACAAACCATTGGGCTATGCTATCAATTGGGGTAGAATTTGGTCACTTTGGCCTGTGCATATTGAAACAGCTTGTTGTAGTGTTGAGTTTGGTGCAGCATCAAGTCCTAGATACGATGTTGAAAGATTTGGTATCATTGAAGCATTTGGATCACTAAGACAATGTGATCTAATTGTTGTTCAAGGTACTATCACACGAAAAATGGCTCCACGTTTAAGATTAGTTTATGATCAAATGCCAGAACCAAAATATGTGATTGCAATGGGAGCTTGTGCAATTACTGGAGGATTATACTTTGATTCGTACAATGTACTTCCAGGAATTGATGGAGTTCTTCCAGTTGATGTTTATGTTCCAGGTTGCCCACCTAGACCTGAAACTCTCATACAAGGTTGTATTTTGTTACAAGAAAAAATCAAGAGAATGAAGGCTAGGAAGTTTGTATAATGAGTTCTGACACTGAAACCAAAACTGAAACAAAACCTGCAGCAAAACCTGCAGCAAAACCTGCAGCAAAACCTGCAGCAAAACC
>REGF01000002.1:8597-50558 GCA_003702465.1 Candidatus Nitrosomarinus sp.
CAAGAAAAAATCAAGAGAATGAAGGCTAGGAAGTTTGTATAATGAGTTCTGACACTGAAACCAAAACTGAAACAAAACCTGCAGCAAAACCTGCAGCAAAACCTGCAGCAAAACCTGCAGCAAAACCAACTGAAAAACCTGTAGAATTACCTGCTTTTGAAAAAAGCATTTCGGAAAAAGTTACTGAAAAATTTGGTGATAAAGTTGAAGTTGAATTTGTCAAAGAAAAAAGAGTTGGCATAAAAGCTAAAAGAGAAGATGTTCATGATGTCGCTGAATTTATTCGAGATGGATTGAATTATGATCATGTAGAATCAGTTACCGGTGTAGATTATCCTCAAGATAAAGAAATTGAAGTAGTTTATGTAATTGGTTCATACTCCGATGAATCATTAGCTAAACAACTACTTGTTTTATCCACTAGAGCTCAAAGAGAAGAAAATCCACTTCCTGGAAAAGATGCAACAAAATTACCATCTCTTAGAGATATATTCTACAGTGTGGAATTTCATGAAAGAGAAGTTTTTGAAATGTTTGGAGTTTATTTTACTGGTCATCCTGATAATAGACGATTACTTTTGCCTGAAGATTGGGCAGATTTACCACCTCTCAGAAAGGACTTTGCAATAAAGGGACGATAGAAATGACAGCAGAATTACCTCCAGGATTAGCAATCCAAAAAGTTGATGAGAGAATAATGACTCTCAATGTTGGACCACAACATCCTGGTTCTGGACATATGAGAATTATTGTGCAAATTGATGGTGATTATATTGTTGCATGTGATCCTGATCCTGGTTATGTACATCGTGGAGAAGAAAAAATGGCTGAATATAGAAATTATATTACAAATATTCCTCACTTAGAAAGACCTGTAATTCATGATTCTTGTAATGTTCTTTATCCATATGTTTTGGGTGTTGAAGAACTTCTTGGAATTGAAGTTCCAGAACGTGCAAAATATGTTAGAGTAATCTGTTCAGAATTAAATCGTTGTATTTACATAATGTATTGGCTTGCAATTTATGGAATCTTCTTAGGTCACTCTACAATGTTCATGTGGCCTGCTGGAGATCGTGAACTCTTAATTGATTTAATGGAAAAAATTAGTGGTGCTAGAGTAACACATGCACACTTTGTTCCAGGTGGAGTTAGAAATGATTTGCCACCAAACTTTGAAGAAGTATGTTTACGTCAAGTCAATTACTTTGAAAAACGTATCAAAGAATATGCTGCAGTCTTTTATGACAATCCAATTTTAATTTCAAGAACTAGAGATACTGGAGTTCTTTCTCGTGAAGATGCAATTAGACTTGGTACCACAGGTTCTGTATTACGTGCTAGTGGTGTTAATTATGATCTTAGACAAAAGGAACCTTATGATGTGTATGATGAGCTAGATGTTCATAGCCCTGTCATGAAAGAAGGAGATTCATACGCAAGATCTAAAGTTCCATGGCTTGATATGTTAGAGAGTTGTAAAATTATCAGACAAGCATTAGAAAAAATGCCAAAGTCTGGTTCTGTAAGAGTAAAATTAAAACCAAATCCAAAAGGTGCACTTGATTCTGTATACAAACGTGTAGAATCAGGACGAGGATCTTTAGGATGTCATATTTTTTCAGATGGTAAAGTTGAACCTTACAGACTCAAAATGAGTGTTGGTTCATTTAGAAATTTGATTGCATTACCATATCTGTTAAAAGGTGAAAAACTTGGTAACATGCCATCAGTTTATTGGAGTCTTAATTATTGGCCAGTGGAGGCAGATCGATAAATGTCTGTTATTGCACCAAATTTCAAACTAAGTGAGTTTATCAAATCTTTAATTGATGATGTAGTTTGGTTCCTTTTGATATTTTCATTAATTGGTTTGCCATTAATCATGATGGTATTATTTTACATCCCGATGCCTGTAATTGATGGAGAATTACTTACACCATTTTTGGCATTCACTTTCTTGGCGGATCCTACTAGAACACTTCCAATAATTAATGCATTTATGACAACTGATATGTTTAGGATAATGGCATTTCCTGGATTTGGATTTGCTGCATTGATAGCTGCAGGTACAATCTTTATCGAAAGAAAAATGCTTGCAAAATTACAATTAAGAGTTGGTCCATTTTACTGTGGAAAAGTAGAAGGTATTTTACAACTAATGGGTGATGGTTTAAAATTAATTTCAAAAGAAATTATCATTCCAGCAAAAGCTGATAAACCAATTTTCTGGGCAGCGCCAGTTCTTTTTGTTGCATCTGCTGCAGCATTTGTTGCATTAATTCCAGTTGCACCAGGTTGGGTTGTTGCAGATGTTGACATGGGACTGCTTGGAGTATTTGCTGTAATTGGATTTTTCCCTATTGTAACAATTCTTTCAGCATGGTCAGCAAACAGTAAATTCCCATTCATTGGAGGAATTAGAGCATTATTCCAAATGGTTTCATTTGAAATTCCATTAATCTTATCATTATTGGGAGTTGTAATGGTTACAGGTTCTCTCAACTTATCTGAAATTGCTGCAAGTCAATCTAGTTTCCCTTGGATTGTATTTTTGCCAGTTGGTGCAATTGTCTTTTTCATTACTATGTTAGCTGAATTAGAAAGAATTCCATTTGATTTGCCTGAAGCAGAAAGTGAAATTGTTGCTGGATGGTTAACTGAATTATCTGGAATGATGTATGGACTTGTTCAATTAGGAACTTATTTGAAACTTTATGCATTTGCAGCACTATTTGTTGTATTATTCCTTGGTGGATGGAATGGCCCAATGATTGTTCCACCATTACCTCTGGAACTTGCAACTCATGGACTTGAACTTGGTCCTGTTACAGCAAAGGTAGGTGGATTGGAGCCAATTTTAGTTAATACAATTAATCAAGAAATGCTTAATGGAACAGTTTGGTTTGTTCTAAAAACTGTTGGTGTTATCTTCTTTATACTATTACCAAGAGGTGTTTTCCCAAGAATTAGAATTGATATGTTGTTAAGTCTTGGATGGACCAAATTGATCGGTTTAGCATTCGTTAACATCTTTATTGCACTAGCTTTGGTTTACGCTGGAGTGCTCGGGCCAGGAGGATTACAATGACAAATACAGCTACAGGAATTGTACGTGCCCTAAATTCTGGAATTAAACATATTGCAACAAAAAGATTTACTCTACGTTATCCTGAAGAGAAGCTAAAATTTGTTGGAGATGGTTATCAGTTTGATCCATCTACAGGTGTTGGAATTGCTGGACTAAAAGGTCGTCACATGTTATTTCATGATCACTGTACTGGATGTCAACTATGCTCAATTGCATGTGAAGGTGTTGCTGAAGCAATTGCAATGGTAAAAGTTCCAGAAGAGCAAAAACAAAATAAAAAATCAATTATGCCTCAAATTGATTATGGAAAATGTGTTTTCTGTGGATTATGTGTAGATGCATGTCCATTTTATGCATTGTACATGACAAATGATTATGAACTATCATCATTTACCAAAGAAGGTTTAATCTATACTCCTGCACAACTTGCAGTTAAACCATATGTTGAACAAGATTCTGAAATTGTAATTACTAAAAACGGAGCAACTCATGGCTGATGCTGCATTTCTTGCATTAAGTGTAATTACAATTGGTTCTGCAATTGCAGCACTTGAAATGAGATCATTAATTTATGGTTCAATTGCATTAATGGGAACACTTGGCGGTATTGCAGGTTTCTTCTTTATGCTTGATGCACCATTTGTTGCATTATTTCAGCTAGCAGTTTATGTTGGCTCTATTGCTGTGTTAATTCTATTTACAGTTATGTTAGTAAAAAGAGAACTTATTTTCAAAAAAATTGAAGACCGAAAAAGAAAGTTTGCTGGAATCGGTTTAATGTTAGTAATCATGATGGCATTAGGTGCTGTATTCTTAGACTCTGGAATCAAAACAATAACTACTGATGAACCAGCAGTTGATTTTAGAGATATTGGTGCTGACTTTGTGACTTATTATTGGCCTGCATTAATTTTGATGGGTTTGATTTTGGCCGGTTCTGTAACTGGTGCATTAGTTTTAGCTAGAAGAGAGGATGTGGAGAATGACCAACGAGTTAGTTGATTTTACATTAGTTTCTATTGCATTACTAGCAATAGGTATCTATGGACTTGCAGTAAAACGTAATTTCATTAGAATGTTATTTGCAGTTGAAATTATTATCAATGCTGCAAATCTAAATCTTGTAGCCTTTGGAAGATTCATACCAGATAGCGGTGGTCAAACTTTAGCATTATTTTCAATTGCAATTGCAGCAGCAGAGGTAGCAGTTGGATTGTCATTAATTATTGTAGCATATCGCATGTATCAAAATGTCGATATTGCAGACTTTAGGAGCTTGAAAGGATAATGGAATACGCATTACTTCAGGCAGTTTTCTTGCCATTATTGTTATCTCCAGTAGCCTATATTCTTGGTAGAAAAGTAGGTCCTACTCCAGCAATGTGGTTCACATTTGCAATTTTACTATACACTACAATTCTTGTAATCAATGCAGCACTTTCTGGAACAGTAGAAGAACATTATCCATGGACAGAACAATTTGGTGAATTTGGTTTCTTAATGGATGGACTTGCATCACCATTTGCAATAATGATTTATGTTTTGTCTACTATTTTGGCAATCTACTCCAAACCATACATGATTCATAAATTCCATGAACAGTTTGAAGAAGAACAAAAAATTAATCATTCAGAAGGTGGACAATCATCTGTTGTTGAATCAACAGCTTTAACAAATTATGTTAATGCAAAATCTGGTCTTTACTTTGCATTATATCTTGTATTTGCAATGGGAATGCTTGGAACCGTTCTTGCAACAAATCTGATTGAATTTTATATTTTCTTTGAAGTAATGTTGATTCCAGGTTTCTTTATGGTTGCATTATGGGGTGATGGACCAAGAAGAAAAATTGGTTTAATGTTCTTATTCTGGACCCATGCTGGTGCAGTTGTTTTACTACTTGGATTTTTGATGATAGGTCTCACACTTGGCAGCTTTGATTTTGCTGATATTCAAGAATCTGAATTACCTGCAGATATTGCGATGTACTCAGCGGTAGCTATTGCGATAGGACTTGGTGTCAAACTAGCAGTTTTCTTGTATCACATTTGGCTTCCATATGTACACGGTGCAGCACCTACACCAATCAGTGCATTATTGTCACCAGCAATGATTGGAATTGGAGCTTATGGTATCTTTAGATTAATTGTTGAATTCTTACCGGCAACCTTTTCAGAATTAGCTATTTGGTTCCATATTTGGGGTCTTGTTACTATGATTTATGGTGGCGCCATGGCATTAATGCAAGATGACCTAAAACGATTCCTTGCTTATTCAAGTATCAGTCAAATGGGCTATCTGCTCTTTGGTATAGGTTCCATGTCATCATATGGTCTTGCTGGAGCTGAAATGATGTATGTAACTCACGCTATTGGTAAAGGTATTCTCTTCATGATGGCTGGAATAATTATTGTTAAAGTTGGAACTAGAAGTATTAAGAAACTTGGAGGATTGGCAGGTAAGATGCCAATCACTGCAGTATGTGCAGTAATTGGTGCACTAACAATAATGGGTGTTCCACCAACTAGTGGATTTATGGGTGAATGGATTATGTTTTATGGTGCATTAGAAACTGCTATTGCAGAAGGTTCTACAGTTAGAGCAGTAGCATTTGGATTAGGTCTTGTTGCAACTGCATTAACAATGTCATATATGCTTTGGATGCTAAAACGTGTATTCTTTGGAAAACTTCCTGAACATCTTCAAAATGTCAAAGAAGGAAGTTGGTACATGACAATTCCAATGATGATATTAGCAGGATTTTCAATTGTAGTTGGAATTTATCCAGATATTTTCTTGAAAACAATTATGCCATACATGAATGGAGTGTTGGGAGTTTAGACTATGGCAACTGAATTAATGGGATTTGAAATTACTGCCATAAGTGCTTGGTTAGTTTGGATTTTACCATTTGCAGCAGCAATGATAATGCCTGGTATTGGAAAATTATCTCAAAATGCAACCAAATACGTTGCAGTTGGATTTGCTCTAATGAGTGCAGTATCTGCAGCAACCATGGTTCCTGTTGCATTAGAAGCTCATGAATTACATGATCAAATAATGTGGATTGAAGCAATTGGTCTTAAAGCTGGAGTGTTAGCAGATCCACTTTCAATTATAATGGCAAATGTTGTTGGTTGGATTTCTTTCTTGATTATGATTTACAGTACAGGATACATGAAAGGCGATAAAGACATTACAAGATTCTGGTTCTGGATGATGTTCTTTATTGGTTCAATGCAATTAATTGTATTATCTGATAACTTGTTACAAGTCTTCTTCGGTTGGGAAGGCGTAGGATTAGCATCTTATGCTTTGATCAGCTTTTGGTATCGTGACAAGAAGAAAGATCATGTTGGTACTGAAGGACGAACTGTTCTTGGAATGTTAGATTACTATGCTCCAACACACGCTGGTATGAAGGCATTCATCATGACAAAAGTCGGTGATGTAATGATGATTGCTGGTATGCTTTTGATATTCTTGTTTGCAGGTACTTTTGGATTTAAAGAATTAATGGGTAATACAGATTGGGCAACGGCAATGGCTGCTCAAGGATTGTTAGTTCCTGCATTTGTTTTGCTATTTGGTGGTGCAATGGGTAAATCTGCACAATTCCCATTAAATGAATGGTTGTTAGAAGCAATGACTGGACCAACTGCAGTATCTGCATTAATTCACGCTGCAACAATGGTCAAAGCTGGTGTCTTCTTGGTAGCAAGAATTGGTCCACTTGTATTTGCTTTAGGTGCTGCTGGAATTTTAGCAGATCAATTCTTTGAAATTGTTGCATGGGTTGGTGCAATTACTGCATTGTTGTTGGCAACACAAGGTATGGTTAATCCAGAAATTAAGAAAGTTTTAGCATATTCTACAGGTTCTCAAATTGGTTACATGATGATGGCTTTAGGTGTGGCAGGATTATCACATCAATATGTTGATGGTTATACTGCAGGATTTTACCACTTAATTTCACACGCAATGTTCAAAGCATCATTGTTCATGGCAGCAGGTTCTTTGTTACATATTGTTGGTTCTCGATTTATGACCGATATGGGTGGTCTAAGAAAACACATGAAGAAAACATATGCATTCATGTGGGCTGCAGGTCTTGGTTTGATGGGAGCACCATTTATCACAACAGGTTTCTGGAGTAAGGATGCAATATTTGCCGCAGTATATGAATCTGGAAATGAATGGGCTTTGCCATTATTTGCTATCGCAGTTTTAACGGCTATTATTACAGCATTCTATACCACAAGAATGATTGGTTTGGTATTCTTTGGCAAGAAAAGTAAACACATTGAAAAGATGGAAGAGGAAGGACATCACATTCATGAAGCATCAGTATCTATGTGGGTTCCATATGGAATACTTGCAGTATTAACAATTGGTATTGGTATTATTGGATTGTCTGCAGAAGAAGGATTACATCATACATTTGAATATTATCTTAAAAACTCATTTGGAATTTACAGTTCTCATGCAGCCGATGAATCCTCCATATTGCCAGAATTCTTACAAGGACTCAATCCAATTGCACTTGGTGCATCATTAGTAGCATTTTCAACTGGTATTGGATTAGGTTACATCTTTTACATTGGAAGATGGGTCGATCCTGTTAGATTTGTAAATTCAAATATTTTCTTTTATGCAATTCACAAGCTTTTCTTAAACAGATGGTATCTTAATGCAATTGTCTATTGGTGCTTTGTTACAACACCATTATGGTTGGCAAGAGGTGTTTCAAGATACTTTGAGAAGACAGCAATCGATTATGGTATGAATGATGGAGTTCAAAAAGCCGCAAGTTGGGGTGCCAAAGTTATTCAAGGAACCCAATCTGGTGTTTCACAGTCGTATCTATTTGTATTTGGAGCAGGATTATTATTTGTAATTCTGATATTGTTGATGTAGGAGATTTGATGATATGTTAGAAATTACTTCAACTCCTCTTGTAATAATTGGTATACTTGGTACCGTTGGTATTCTTCTTCCAATAATCAGTATTGCAAGAAAAGAACAAGGTTCCAATTCATTTTATGCCATAATTGCATTTGCAGCATTAATTGTATCCATGGGTTATGTTGGATATCAATTCATTAGTGAAAATGTATCTGCTTCTGCTCTGTTTGCTGAAGATGTACTTGTTGATGATGCATTTGGTGGCTTCTTTGCAATTGCTATGTTGATAGTTGCTTTGTTCACAACTGTTGGCTCCTTTAATTATATGAGAAAACATAATTCTCCAGCTGTTTACTATTCTCTAATTTTACTTGCAACAATTGGTATGGTTCTAGTTGCATACTCAACAGACCTTGTAATGTTATTTGTTGCATGGGAACTCATGAGTATTCCAACATACATTTTAGTTGGATTTAGGAAAAAGAATCCAAGCTCCAATGAGGCAGCTTTGAAATATTTCTTGTTTGGTGCTTTGTCTTCAGCAATCATTGTTTATGGTATCTCTCTTGCATACGGACTAACTGGTTCTACAAATATTGGAGAAGTCATTCAAGGTTATTCAACACTTGATCCATCAATGCTTCCATTGGCATTGTTATCAGTTGGACTGTTTATAGCAGGATTTGGATTCAAAATGGGACTGGTTCCATTCCATCAATGGCTACCAGATACTTATGAAGGTGCACCATCACCAATTACAGCACTTCTTGCAGCAGCAACCAAAAAGGCTGGATTTGCTGCAACAATTAGAATCGTAATTTTAGGAATGGTTGTATTGCATCTAGATTGGACTTTAGCTCTTGCAATAATTGCAGTAATGACCATGACTATTGGTAATGTAGCAGCAATAATGCAAAAGAACATTTCAAGAATGTTGGCATATTCTAGTATCGCACATGCAGGTTACATCTTGATTGGACTTGCAGTTGCACCACATACTTCTCTGGGTTTGCAAGGTTCATTGTACCAAATTATGAATCACGCTGTAATGAAAGGTGCAGCATTTATTGCAATTGCAGGAATTGTAACAACTCTTGCAGTTACTCATATTGATAAATTGAAAGGACTTGGAAGAAGAATGCCTGTTACGGCATTAGGTTTGGTAATTGCATTATTTGCACTTGCTGGTGTTCCTCCACTTTCTGGATTCTGGAGTAAGTTGATGTTATTTGGAAGTGCATTAGATGCAAGTTCTGCATTATGGTGGGCTCCATGGCTTGCAATTGCAGGTGTATTAAACAGTGCATTGTCATTAGCATACTATGGTTGGTTGACAAGAAAAATGTACTTTGAAGGAGAAACCGAAAAGAGAGTTATCGAACCAAAATCTGTAATGGCAATAATGATCTTCTCAACAATCTTCTTAGTAGGATTTGGTGTTTATCCAGAACCATTAATTAAATTTGTAGAACTTGCAACACCAGTACTTAGTTTAGGTTCTATGCCTTAAACGAAGTAATTTAATTTGTAGAAATTATCACAGCAGTAGTTAGTTTGAGTATTATGCCTTAAATGAAGTAAATTTAATTAATTCTTCCAAATTCACTTTTGCTTCGTTATCTGGAATTTTTCTCAAAAATGCTCTTGCTTTTTCAGAATATTCTTTTAACAAATCTTCCATTTTATTGAATCCATCTCTTGGATCAACACTTTTCTTAATTAGTAAATTAAATAATTTTTCTTCATTTTTCCAATCTAGTAAATCATCTCTTATTTGATATGCAATTCCAAGATTTTTCCCATATCCTGTTAATGCTTCAATTTGTTCTTCTGTTCCATTAGCTACAATTCCACCAATCCTTGCTGCAACTTCAAATGCAGTTGCAGTTTTGTATTCTATTACTTTCAAATAGTCATCAAATGTAATGTCTCCACTTTCTTCTAATCTACCTTCAATAATTTCTCCTTCACTCATTAACATTGCAGTTGTTGCTAAGTCTTTTGTAATTCTTGCATTATCTAATCTGGATGAAATTGCAAGAATTAATCCTAAAACAAAGTCTCCTGTCAAGACACTAGTATTGTAACCATATTTTACATGAAATGGTTCCTTTTGTCTTCTCATAGTTTCATTGTCAATAATATCATCATGTATGATTGATTCCATATGCAAAAATTCTACTGCACAAGATGCTGCTAATACATTTTCATCTATTTTTCCAATACTCTCAGCTGCTAAACTCAAAATTATTGGTCTGATTCTTTTTCCGCCTTCTAATGAATATTTTAAAGGCTCAATAAATTCAGATTCTGAATACAAAGCAAGCTCTTTTTCTAAAGCTTGATCAATTTTTTTGATATATTCCCCATATGTCTCTAGTAGAGGATTAATCTCGATATTTTTTCTGTCCAAGATAATTGATCAAAAGCCCTCTTCATTAGTAATTAAATCTTGGTGCTCCAGCCGGGATTTGAACCCGGGATCACTGCCTTGAAAGGGCAGTATGCTTGACCGGTCTACACCACTGGAACCCACGTAAATTTCTCTTTTAGATCATAAAATCTTTTGGTACACAACAAAGATTTTTGTACTGGCAAATTTAGACAAGAATTATGAACATAATTGAAAGAATTGATAAAATTATTGAAGAAAGAAGTCTTCTAAAACACCCATTTTACGAAATGTGGTCTGATGGAAAATTAACTCAGGAATCTCTAGCAGGATATTCAAAAGAATATTTTCAACTTGTAAAAGCTGTTCCTGAATTTATGGCACCAATTATTGAAAAAGCTCCTAGTTCAGTAGTTTCTGAATTAGTTGATAACCAACAAGAAGAATCTGATCACATTAAACCCTGGATTAATTTTGCAGGAGAACTCGGAATCTCTGAAGATGAATTAATTCCATATTCTGGATTAGAAAAAACCAATAAAGCTGTATCAGATTTGGCTGAATTAATGAATACTTTTGATGGTGGTGCATGTGCAATGTATGCATTTGAAAAAGAAATTCCAAAAATCAGTCAAACAAAATTAGATGGACTATCTGAATTCTATCAAATCACAACTGATAAGGCAACAGAATACTTTAAACTCCATACAGAAGCTGATGTTAGACATGCAGCATCTTGGAGAAATATTATTGAAAAATCAAATGCTGATACAAGTGACTTAATTGAGATTGCTGAAAAATCAGTATCAGCACAAAATCTGTTACTTGACAGTTGTTATGAGAAATACTGTTAATCTCATAACATTTTATACCTCACAAAATTTTTGTTATTTTAGGGCCCGTAACTCAGCTTGGTAGAGTAACCGGCTCATAACCGGTGAGCCAAGGGATCGAAGCCCTTCGGGCCCATCTTTTCAATTAGTTTTAAAATAAGTTAATACAAAAATTACTGGCTGCAATGAAGAATCAGAGTTATATCTGAAATTGATGATTGGAAGGCATTTGTCTGAGCTGCCTGAATTTATTTACTAATTTGCTTTTTTACTTTGTCTAGTGTTTCTACATCAATCATTTTTTGTTCATGCAATATCTCTGCAATTTGTAAGATATTCAATATTGAATGCATTTTTACTCCGAGCTCTTCCAATGCTTCAGTTGCTCCTTCCATTCTATCTACAATTACATATGCATCTTTTACTGGAACATTTACTTCTGTTAATGATTTAATTGCATTAACAACTGAACCACCTGTAGTTGCAACATCATCTATCATAACAACTTTCATGTCATCATGAATTTTTCCTTCAACTGATTTTGAAGTTCCATAATCTTTTGGTTTGCTTCTTACATAGATTAGTGGTTTTACTGTTTCAATTGCCAACGCTGAAGCAATTACTAATCCCCCTGTTGGTACAGAAACAATACTTTCAAAATTATCTAATCCTATATCTTCAGTAATTTGATTTTCTAGATATTTTATCATCATCCTAAATTCCTGAGGATAACTAGGAACTAATCTTAAATCAACATAATAAGAACTACTTTTTCCACTGGCTAGTGTAAAGTCTCCAAATTTAATTATCTCTTTTTGATGTAAAAAGGTCACAAATTCTTTCACAAAATCCATACCAAAATTCACTACATTGGATTTATTTTGGTTTGTATTTAGTATCTATTATGCCTGAAATTTGGTTAAATTATGGGATTACTGACGTAGTTTTGGATATAAAGGCAGAGAATTTAGAGCAAAAAATTGATTCTGATGGCAAAATTCTAGATGATCAAGCAATTACTGAGAAACTCAATACTCTTGATTTATCGAAACCTATGGAATTGGTAGTTTTACATAATTCAAAATCTATTCTCAAAATAATTTCATCATTATTCACATTGTGTGAGCAAAAATCTAAACCATTTCCAAAAATTTTAACTGACAAAAAAATACTAAATTTAGTTAAATCGGGATTACCTGAGGGTAGTTCAATTAATGAATTTGATGATGTTGAAATCACAAATTCAAATCTTGTTTTTATGGGAGAGATGGGTTTTGATGGTTTATTTGGATATGAAACAGTTGCAACTCGTCTGATCAAAAAATTTGGTGAAGAGTCAATGCTTTCAGCATATGCTAAGCGACAAGGAAATCTTCCAACTCCTGGACAATATCCTGAAAGTTTAACTGAAGCAAAAAAATTTGCAGACAATTTTGAAATCCAGGCAATTGAAATCATTGCAAATTCTGAAGGGATAATTGATTTTACAATAGGCCATCCTTCAAAAACACTTTCTACAACAAAAACTCTAGAATCAAATTCAATTAAAGATGTTGGTGAACATAAAACAATAATCATGAGTACTGGTAAGGATGCCAGTAATGATACATTGGGAAACTCATTGTCATCACTTTGGAATTGTTCAAATGCAATCAAAAAAGATGGATTGGCAATTTTGGTTGCTGAATGTAAAGGTGGTTTAGGTTCAGATGCTATTCAACAATATATTGAAGATAGACTATCACTTGAGCAATTAAGAAATCCAACAAAATATCTTAATGGAATGGAAGATTTACTATTTCTTTCTGAAATTCAAAAGAATTTTCAAATTGGTTTAGTATCTATTTTACCTGAATTTTATGCAAAAAAACTCGATATGATATCTTTACCGGGAATTAAATATTCTATGGACTATATTTTAAAAACACAAGGACCTAGACAGAAAGTTGCAGTTGTTACAGATGGTGCTAGGCTTTTTCTAAGGTAAAATTCCTGAAAATAACCCTGATGGGAGTGGTGCACATAAAATTGCTAATACTATAATTCCAATATATGCTAATTTTCTATTTTTTGTAAGAGGTGAAATATCATCAAGTGGTGTTGCACTTGGATTTTTCATTGACATCACTAAAATCAAAATTGCCATTAACCAATAATTTAACAAAACAAGAATCAACATACTTCCATATGTTGCATACCTGTGAATTTTTTGACCAACAAGAGTTCTTGCCATATGTCCACCATCAAGTTGCCATGCTGGAAGTAAATTCAAAAATGTGATCAAAAATCCAATCCACGCTGCAAACATAACTGGTGTCATTATTACTTCATGACCTGGACCTCCTTTACCAAATGCTGCCAAGCTTGCAGTCATTAGTAGTGGTTCCCCTTGCTCCCATTCTACTAACACTTGTTCAGCAAAAAGTCCTTCAGCAATTTCTTGGTCTAATATTGGAGCAGTATATGCACCATATAGTGAGACAATTACGGCAATTGCTAATCCAGCAATTGGTCCTGCAATAGCTACATCAAATAGGATGTTTCGATTAATTGTTAATCCTTTAGATTGAATAAATGCACCAAAAGTAGGGATTCCAACAATTGGTAGACCTGGAATAAAGTAAGGCCAACTCGTTTTTAATTTATGTGCTTTAGCTGCAATAATGTGACCTAGTTCATGAGTTCCTAAAATTCCCAACAATGCAAGTGTATACACAATTGCCATTTCAAATGGCTCACCAATTTCGATAATGGAATTTGTTCCTGATGTTCTATAATATCCGTCAACCATTACAAATCCAATAACAATTGCAAACAATATTCTTGGTGTCCATGTTGCATTAAGCCATTTTCTTTGTTTTTTCTTTGTAAATTTTTGAACTTCAATACAAATATCCTCGTCTTTTTTTACTACTCTACAAACATAACTCATATTTTCTAAAGCTCTTGCTAAATCTTCAAATTTTGTTTGAAAATCTAAATTACTAATTTTAAATTGTAAAGTAAAGTCTGTTTTCGTAAATTCCTCAACATCAAAAATTGAATTAACTAATGAAATTACACCATCTTGAGAATCTTCAACCATCTATTTTTCTATACTTTATTCATTAATGATCTTTTTGTTTAAAATTAAATATTGATTGTTTTATCTTGTAATTGTGCAAGTGATTTTGAGACAAATTGGTGATTGTAATATACGTAGGGCTGCCCAAAGCGATCTAATTTCTGTCATGGAAATTAATCTCAAAACTTTGCCTGAGCATTATTCTGATTATTTCTATGAATCATTACTCCAAGAATTGCCTGAAGCATTTTTGGTTGCAGAAATAGATGGTAAAATCGTTGGATATGAAATGTGTAAAACTGAATTTGGTTTTTCAAATTTTAAAAAATTGGGTTTTGTAAAAAAAGGTCATGTCGTATCTATTGCAGTTTTAGATGAATATAGAAAAAAAGGAATTGGTAAAGCTCTTGTTGAAGAATCTGTAATTGGTGTAAAGAATAGGAATTGTGATGAATTCTACTTAGAAGTTAGATGTAGTAATACTGATGCTGTTCGTCTATATGAAAAACTTGGATTTGTGATTAAACAAGAACTTAATGCATACTATCGTGATGGTGAATCTGCTTATTTGATGGCAGTTGAATTGAATTAATTATATTAAAACAATAAATACGTCCGAAAAAATTTTCCGATATGGACAAACGTAAGGGTATGGGCGTTCTAATCTTTGTTTTATGCATTGGTGGATTCTTCGTTTATGCATATTTGCTTATGTTGTCAGAATGGTCTCCAATTGTTTTACAGTTATCAGTATTGATGGCAGTTGGTGGTATTCTTGGAATTGTTGCTTGGATAGGATATGTGATGGCAACAACAAAACCTACATCTGCTACGATAACGTCAGCTGATGATTCATCTACTTAGTAATTTTAACATCTACAACAGTTTGATAATATCTGGGACCTACTGGTCTTACAATTTTTGAACCAAGAATTTCTGATTTAACTGGTGTGATTTTTTTATAATGCTCTTCAGTTAATTTTCCAGCTTCAGATTTTTTGTCAGCATGAATGTGAGAATAATAATGAATTATCCCGCCACTTTTTGTTGTGCTTATTGCAGAATCTAAAAATTCATCAGAACGTTCTGGCAATAACGTCAATGTTCTATCTGATTTATCAATTAATTGTTCTTCAATAATTTTTGATGCGTCACCATTAATTGAAATCACTTGTCCTGCTAATTTGTTAATTGCAATATTTCTTTCACAAAGATTTGATGCAACTGGATTCAAATCAAGACTATACACTGTACATTTTTTCTTTTTAGCAGCCATTATTGAAAACATTCCCACACCTGCAAACATGTTTGTGATAACTTCTCCATCTTGAGTTAACTTGGCAATTCGTTCCCTCTCTGTTGATAGCCTTGGCGAGAAAAATGCATTTTCTACATCTACAATAAATCTACATCCAAACTCCTTGTATTCAGTTTCGGTATTATCTTCGCCAGCAAGGATTTCAAGATTTCTTGTTCTAAAATCTCCGTCTACTGCTGATGACTGATAAAATACACTTTTTACAATTTTTACTTCATTTAGTAACGTTTCACCAATAATTTTTTTCTTTGATAATAATGAATCTGGAATTCTGACAATGATTATATTTCCTATTTGATCAAATGCTGAAATTAATTCATTACTTTCTTGTAATGTTAAAACGCTTTCTAGTGCTTTTTTTAGCATTCGAGTCAATGTTTGTAGTAAAAATTTCCTGACGCCTTTTGATCTTTATCTAACCTACTTTCAATTTTATTTACTCTTGGTCTCAAACTTTTTTCATCCCTTCTAAACGACATGTCTAAGGATTTTAGAAATCTGTTCATTGCTTCTGATTTTGGAAGTGGTGATGTGGCTCTACCTGCTTTTCCTGATTCACCTTCAAAAATAATCATTGAATCTGACATCAAATCCATTAATTGTAAATCGTGATCAATAATAATTGCTGATTTTCCAAATGAACGAACAAATTTCTGTAAGAATTTTGCAACGGCAATTCTATCTTCCACATCTAAAAATGCTGAAGGTTCATCTAATGCATACAAATCTACTTTTTGAATTAGACATGATGCCACAGCAATTTTTTGAAGTTCTCCTCCAGAGAGATTTTTTACTGATTTATTGTATAATTTTTTAATTTTTAATGGTTCTAGAATTTGTTCTTCCTCTTGACTTCCTTCAATTGGTCCTCCATTTGCTTTTTCTAAAAGTGCAATAACTTCTACATCAATATCGTTTTGAAGATATTGTGGTTTGTATGCAATCTTGATCTTTTTATCTACTGAACCAACATCTGGTTTTTCAACACCTGCAATCATTTTCATCATTGTTGTTTTTCCAAGAGCATTTGCACCCATTATGCCTAAAACTTCGCCTTTTCTTACTTTTCCAGGCTCAATTGATACTGAAAATGTATCAAATTTCTTTTCTAATTTTGGATAATCTACTATCTCTGTATCTTCTTGAAAAATATCTGTTGAAGAAGATGAGACATCCATAGAAAATTTCTTCTCTCTAAATCTAACGTTTTCATTTGGTAAGTATCCATCAAGAAAAACGTTGATTCCTATTTTGGTTGATAAAATATTTGAAACAATTCCGTATGCAGCTGGTTCACCGTACAACACTTCAATATAATCACTAAGAAAATCTAATAATGTCAAATCATGTTCTACAACCATTACACTTTTTCCAATTTTTGCTAAACCTTGAATTACTCTTGCAACTCCTGTTCTTTGAAATACATCGTTGTATGAAGATGGTTCATCAAAAAAGTAGAATTCTGTATCTTTTGATGCAGCAGCAGCTACCGCAATTCTTTGTAATTCTCCTCCACTAAGTTCTTTCAAACTTTGCTCCATTGAATTTTGTAATCCTAATTCTCTTACTAGTTCTCTTGTAATTCCCCTTTCATCATATTTATCAAGTAATTCATTTCCTGTTCCATCAAATGCTTCGGCAAGATGATGAATTTGTTGTGGTTTAATTGATGCACGAATTTGATTTTGTTCAATTTTTTGAAAGTGTTGTTTTAACTCTGTTCCACTATAATGTTTAAAAATTTCATCCCATTCTGGTGGATTTTCATATCTTCCAAGATTTGGTTTAAGTTTTCCTGAAAGAATGTTCACTACTGTACTTTTTCCCATTCCATTTCGGCCTAACAGACCAACCACTTCTCCTTTTCTTGGAGTTGGTAATTTGTATAATCTAAAAGAATTTGTTCCATATTGATGAATTTTATCGGTAGCTATTTCACTTGCTAAATTGACAATTGTTATTGCATCAAATGGACATACTTTGACACATATTCCACATCCATTGCAAATATCTTCATCGATTTGCGCTTTTTTTGATTCTTCATGAATTGTCACACATTCTGCGCCTGATTTATTGACTGGACAATATTTTATGCATTCTAATCCACATTTTTGAGGCTGACATAGATCTTGATCTAATACTGCTACTCTATGTGTCATAGTTGTAATTCGATATTTTCTTTGCTTTATACCTATTTTGAGTTGATTTCAAATCTGTCGTTACCTTAATACATTAGAATTATGGTATGATTTTCAAGCCGGCCATAGCGTCAGGGTGCGACCTAATCCCGTTCCGAACTTAGAAGTCAAACCTGATGTCGCTGTTGTGCTACTAAGATGCGAGAGCTCTTGGGAAGCAACAGTGCTGGCATTTTCTAATTTTCAATCAATCTTTTAATATCCACACTGTTGGATTGAATTGATTTCAATGCCAAACTGTAGCGTCTGTGGACAAAAATGTGATAATGACATTAGATTACTAAATCATATGATGGAAAAACACGGTTGGAGAAATCCAAATGTTGGAACTCCTGATAGAAATAGTAGAGGTTACTAATTTTACAATTTCTGTAAATAATCTAAAATTAATCTAACTCCAAATCCTGTTGCACCTTTTGGATTGTATGGTTTATCTTTTGTTGCTGCTCCTTGTGTCCATGCAACACCTGCAATATCAAAATGTGCCCATGGTGTATCTTTAATTGCACTTTTCAAAAATGCTGCTGCTGTAATTGTTCCAGCTGCTCGTCCAATTCCCATATTTTTAATATCTGCAACATCGGATTTTATCATGTCCATATAGTCTTGTGTTAATGGTAATTCCCAAATCTCCTCTGTTGTTGTTTTAGATGATGTTGTTAATTTTTCTGTTAATTGATTATTGTTTGAAACAATTGCTGCAACATTATTTCCAAGTGCTATTATACATGCACCTGTCAAAGTTGCAAAATCAATAATTGCTTTAGGTGAATATTGTTTTTCACCATAAGCTAAAGCATCAGCTAAAATGAGCCTACCTTCTGCATCTGTATTTAGAATTTCTGCAGTTTTTCCATTGTATAGTTTAATTATGTCTCCTGGTCTATAGGCTTCTCCTCCTGGCATATTTTCTACTGAAGGAATAATTCCAACCACGTTAATTGGTAATTTTAATTCAGAAACTGATTTCATTATTCCTAAAACCGTGCATCCTCCACATTTATCAAATTTCATTTCATCCATACTTTGTCCTGGTTTCAATGAAATTCCACCAGTATCAAATGTAACTGCTTTTCCAACTAAAACAATTGGTTTTTGATTTTTAGGACCATTGTTATGTTCCATTGTAATTAATTTTGGTTCATTTTTACTTCCTTTGCCTACTGCTGTAATTCCTCCAAAACCTTTTTTCCTTAATTCTGGTTGTGAAATAACTGTACATTTCATTTTATTCTTTTTTGAAATTTCTTTAGCAAAGTTTGCTAATGTTGTAGGAGTACATTCGTTTGGAGGTAAATTTCCAACACTCTTTGTAAATATTGCACCATCTGCAACAGCCTCAGCAATTTTGATTGCTTTTGAAATTTTACTTGATTTCGAAACTATGATTGTCATGTCTGGTGATTTTTCAGCTTTTTCAGCTTTAAATTTGTCAAATTTGTATAATGACATTTTTACACCTTCTACAATCTGGGAAACTGAAGAAATTGAATCGATAACAAAAGTTGGTGGTGTTATAATTGAAAATTCTTTTAATTTTAATTCTCTTGCTTTTTGTGCAATTCTGCCTGCAACAAATCTTATTGTATCATTTGTAATGTCTTCTTTTTTTCCAATACCTGCCAAAAGGATTCTTTGAGCCTGTTTTTTATTAGGAATTGGAATAATTGTTAATTTTCCTAATTTCCCATTCATATCTTTAAGTGACTGGTTAATGGAATATGATGTCTTAGCATCTACTTTTGGTAATCCTAAAACTTTGTTTGAATCTTCTAGTACAAATCCACAGAGAAGTTCTGTTTTTCTTTTTGTAGAACTTTCTGTTTTGATTTTCATTATATCTTTGTTTTTTAAAGCATTATTTAGATTTTCTATATTTCAATTTTTTACTATTTGTAATTAGTGTAAATGATCTAACAAATACTGCTTTTGCACTTTTACATTCATTACTGCAAATATTATCCATTTGAGCAAATTTGGTTTTTCTTGGATTTGAGGAAAAAATTGATTTTATTAATGGTAGTAATGCTGCTCTTCCCCCACTTGCTGTATTTTCATCAATAAACCAAAACATTTCCAATGCTGAATCATCTAAAATCTCTTCACGAATTTTCTTTCCAAAATTTGAATAATGACCTACCATTGTAATTTTTCCTCTTGCAAAAAAATTTACAATTGATGCAAATTTTATACAAACATAACATTCATCATCAAAGAGTACAATTGGAATTTCATTTTTAATTTCCACATCTATGTTAAATTGCGATCAAATTAAAATATTACAGAAGTAGATTTTTATTCAATTTATGAAGAAACGATCCAGATGGGTCTTAATTATTATCAAATTAAAAAAAATATTCTAAGAGCTCGTAAATTAGTAATTAAAGCAACAAATTCTGCAGGTTCTGGGCATCCTGGCGGCTCATTTTCAATGGCTGAAATCTTAGGTTGTTTGTTTAACAAACATTTGAAATTTGACCCTCAAAATCCTCAATGGGAAGATCGTGATAGATTAGTACTGTCAAAAGGTCATGCTGCACCTGGATTGTTTTCTAATATGGCTGTGGCAGGATATTTTCCTGAATCTGAAATGGAAACTTTGCGAAAATTTGGAAGTAAATTACAGGGACATCCAGATCTAAAATGTCCTGGTGTTGAATTTTGTGGAGGTTCATTGGGAACTGGATTGTCTTATTCTGTTGGAATTGCACTTGCTGCAAAAATTGATTCAAAAGATCATCATGTCTATACAATTATTGGTGATGGTGAATCTGATGAAGGTCAAGTTTGGGAAGCTGCAATGACAGCTTCAAAATACAAAGTTGATAATCTAACCGTTTTTCTTGATAGAAATTTCATTCAACAAGATTCTTACACTGAAAAAGTAATGCCATTGGATGAAAAATTAGAAAGTGATGATATTACAGAAATGTGGAAAGATGCATCAAGATGGAAGACTGGTGATAAATGGAGATCATTTGGTTGGAATGTTCTTGAAATTGATGGACATCGAGTTGAACAAATTGATGCAGCAATTACTAAAGCTAATGCAACTAAAGGAGTTCCAACAATTATTATTTCTAGAACTATCAAAGGAAAGTCTTTGGAACATATGGAAGATAATCCTCAATGGCATGGTAAAGCTCCCGATACTGATGTTGTGCCTATAATTAACTTAGAATTGGATTCTCAATTTTTGATTGCCCCTTCAATTATTGCTGGTGATATGTCTAACTTAGAAAATGAAGTAAAGAGATGTGTAACTGGAAGATCTGATTTAATTCATCTTGATGTTATGGATGGTCAATTTGTACCAACAAAAACATTTGATCATAATAAAATTAAAGAACTTAGACCATTAACTGTGATTCCATTTGATACACATCTAATGATAAATGATCCTGTAAAATATGTGAAAGACTACATTGATGCTGGTAGTGATATTGTTACAGTTCATGCTGAAGTTACTGATGAATCTAGTTTCGGAGAAATCCATGACACGTTAAAACAAAATCAAGTAGGTGTTGGTTTTGCTATCAACCCTGATACAGAATTACCTGAATGGTCTTACAAATTTTTGTCTACATTAGATCAATTAATTGTCATGTCTGTTGTACCTGGAAAATCTGGTCAAAAATACATTGAAGAAACTCATTCCAAAATGGCTCGATTGAATTCTATTCTAAATGAGCATAATTTTTCTGGTATTATTGAGGCTGACGGAGGTGTGAATATTGAAAATATTGGTTCGGTATTTGCAGATGGTGCTCGTGCTTTTGTTGGCGGTGGTGCAATAATTGGACAACAGGATGTTAGAGCTGCAATTAAAGATTTTAGAATTGCTGTTTTAAAATCAAGACGAACAATGTTGTTAGATAAAGCAAATCAATTAGGTGGTTCTGATTTGGTAAACAAATGGATTGGATTACATGTTATTGGTGCAAAACAAGAAGAAATTAAAAAAATTGCTCAGGAGGCAGGATATCTATGAATGATCCAGTAATGACTGATATGCGTTCAGAATATTCAAAATCATTAATTCAAGTTGGACATGATAATCCAAATGTAGTTGTTTTGGGAGCTGACACAACTGATTCGTTAAAAACTTCTGGATTTGGAAAACAATTCCCTGATAGATTTTTCAATGTTGGTATAGCTGAAGCAAATCTAGTTACAATGTCAGCTGGATTAGCTGTATCCGGAAAAGTTTCTTTTGCAAGTACTTATGCAATTTTTTTACCTGGTAGAGCTGTTGATCAAATTAGAAACAATATTGCATATCCATCACCTCCAGGAAAAAAAGGACTAAATGTAAAATTAGTCACGTCTCATGGAGGTTTGTCTGTAGGACCTGATGGTGGTTCACATCAACAAATTGAGGATATTGCAATAATGAGAGTTATTCCAAACTTTCGTGTTTTTATTCCTGCTGACACTATTGCTGTTTCAAAATTAACACATTTGATGGCATCTGAATATGGACCATTTTACATGCGAATGGCAAGATCAAAAACACCTGTAGTACATTCAGAATCTCAAGAATTTAAAATTGGTAAAGGAATTACTGTTAGAGATGGTTCTGATTGTACAATTGCTGCATGTGGAATTACTGTTAGAATGGCATTAGAAGCTGCTGAAATGCTACAGCAAGATGGAATTTCTTGTAGAGTGTTAGACATATTTTCTATCAAGCCTATAGATAATGAAATTTTAGAAAAAGCAGCAAGAGAAACTGGCTGTATTGTAACAACTGAGGAACACAATATCTTTGGTGGAATGGGCTCAGCCGTAGCAGAATCTGTTTCTGAGTCTTATCCTGTTCCAATTAAGAGAATTGGAGCCCAAGATATGTTTGGTGAATCTGCACGTGATGCTGAAATTCCATTACTCTTAGAGAAGCATGGAATTACATCTTTTAATATGGCAAAACAAGCTAAAGAACTGAGGAGTAAAAAAATATGAAAATTTTTCTTGATACTGCTAATTTAGAATCCATTAAAAAATTCAATGATATGGGATTGCTAGATGGAATTACAACTAATCCTTCTTTGATGTCAAAGGAAGGTGGTAATCCAAAAGATGCAATGGAAGAAATCACAAAAATCATTCAAGGTGATGTCAGTTTAGAAGTTGTTAGTACTGATTATTCTGGAATGCTTGAAGAAGGTAAACGTCTTCGTGAATATGGAGAAAATGTTGTTGTAAAAGTTCCAATGACTCCTGATGGTCTAAAAGCATGTAAATCGTTTTCATCACAAGGAATTCCTGTTAACGTTACTTTGATATTTTCTGCAAATCAAGCTTTACTTGCAGCAAAATCTGGTGCAAAATATGTTAGTCCATTTATTGGTAGATTAGATGATATTGGCCAAAATGGAATGACACTAATCAAAGAAATAAAAGAAATCTTTTCAAATTATACTTTTGATACACAAATTTTAGTTGCAAGTGTTCGTCACCCATTACATGTAATTGATGCAGCTAAAATTGGTGCAGATGTAGTGACATTACCTCCTGGCGTTTTAGATAAAATGCTTCAACACCCTTTGACAAAAATTGGTTTAGATAATTTTCTTGCTGACTGGGAAAAGTTGAAACAAAAAAATCCTGATACAAAAATATAATCTATTTTAGAAAAATATAAGAAAAATAAAATCCAAAAAGGAGTTTATGTTTTGGCTTTTCTTGAACCAGTACCTCTACCAGTACTTCTTGTACTACCTTTGGTTGAAGGTCTAGCTTTTGGTTCAGGAGTATCTGAAAGTTTTCTTCTACCAGTTCCTCTACCTGTTGAAACTGTAACGCTGCCTGCAGCTTTCTTTCTTTCAGCTTGAATTTTTTTAAATTCTTCGCCTGAGAATTTAAGATCTTCTACATCAACTTCTATTGTTCCAGTTCCTCTACCTGTTCTGATTTTAACTTTAACCATGTTTTTACTAAAATCATCTACGGGCTTTTATAAGATATGTCTATATTTTACATCTAAAAACAAACTATCATAATTTCACTATTTTATGATACTATAGAAAATTGATTTTCCATACCATCAAATTAGAACATTTAAAAAAATCCCTAATGAAGAAGATCTTTCTAATTTTACCTGTAATAGCATTTGCAGTACTTCTTTTGAATGGGTTTTACGGTCATTTACTTTTTACATCTCCATATGATCAAGACATTAACAAATATTCAATCTATGTACATTTTCAAGAGGAGTGGAATAGTTATCCTGTGAATGTTTTATTTGAAATAACAAATGTTTGGTCAAATCCAAATCAGAACGAAAGTGTTTATTCTGCTGATTTTTCTGATGTCACTAATTTTGATAATTATAATTCCAATAATCTACAATTTCAAGATAATCGTGGTTATGTTGAATTAAAACATCAATTTAGTGATTGTAATTCAAGTTGGAAACCTATGACATATCGCTATGTGATTGATTCTCTAAGAAATCAAATTGAATTAATTCAAGGTTCTCAATTGAATAGTGATACTTATGTTTCTATTTTACCTAACATCAAATCTATTAATTCAGCTGATTCTAATTATTATGCTCAATTCATTCCAATTTGTTCTGATGAAAAAATAACTTCTTATGAATATTCAATTTCTATTGATGATCAAAATTCTTGGTTTGATGTATATTTTGTTGATTCGAAAAAAGAATTTAATAATTATTTAAAAAATAAAAAATTTAAGTTTTATACAGATGAGGGTTGTTTTGGAAATAGTTTTACTAGTTTTAGTGGGGTATGTGAAAACATAGATGGAGAATCTGGATTATTAATTTTGATTCCAGATAATTTGAATCGTTCTCTAACAAAAATAAAAGTAAATCTTCATGAAAAAATTTAGAATCTTTACTAGCTGTTTATCCAGCCTAATTTTTTGAAATAAATGAACATCAAAATTGCAGGTATTGCAGATGCCAGAATTATGACTATAAATGTAGTAAATGGGCCTAAAATCATTGAATTTTCTTCAATTCCACCTGGTAGATTGACATTCATTCCATAAAATGTTCCAATTACTGTTGATGGAATAGCTAATGTAAAAATCATAGTTAGAACAGCTAACACTTTGTTTGTTTTTTCATTACTTAACACAAAATCTGTATCCTTGTAAATTTCCATAGTTTCTCTTGATTCTTCTAATGTTTCTATGACTTTGTCAATGTGATCAATCACATCATCAAAATATAGAGCTAGTTCATCATCTGAATTATCAGAAAATCTTTTTACATTTTTTGCAATCTCTAGTACAAATTTCTTTAGTGGAACTGAAATTCTTCTCAATCTATTGATTTCTCTTCTAAGCAATGCAATACTTCTGGCAACTGGTTTTGATTCATCAAATACATTATCTTCCATCTCATCCAGATTGGCAATAATTTTTCTTGATGTGTGTAAAAGATCATCTACTAATGCATCGATAATTTCGTGTAGTAAATCTCCAGATGATTCACCTACTAATCTATTTTTTAATTCTTTATCAGAATCCAAAACACATGTTTGTACTAATTGTACTAATGGTTTAAGATCTCCTTGATGTACTGTTACTAGAAAATTTTTTCCTACAAAAATAGATAATTGACTATTTTTTGAAATTCCAATCTTTTGTGCTAGTGGTGGGAATTGTAAAATTACAAAGAAATGATCATCATAACTGTGAAGTGTTGGAGGTTTAAATTTTGTCATACAATCTTCAATGTTTAATTCATTGAAATTGTAATTTGGAGCTAATTTTTCAACATCTTCTCTATCTGGATTTTGTAAATCTATCCATGTAAATCCATTACCTTGAATTGTTTCTATTTTTCTTTCTACAGGTACCTCTAGTGATTTCTTTCCAGAACGTAGTCTGTTAGTAATGAATCCTCGTCTCATGGTGAAAGACACCCAGATTCTTCAAATTTAAAGCGATCGTTACTGCTTATTCATAAAATATCTTTAATTCTGATTTGAGGCTAATTTTTTATAGAATTTTGATTATTTTTCACATCATTCAATGTTAAAGATTATTACAGGATTAAAAAATTAATTTTTTTGTGGCCTTCGTAGTACAGTGGTTAGTATAGAGGATTGTGGATCCTCGGACAGGAGTTCGATTCCCCTCGAGGGCCCTTTTTATTTTAAAATACTCCAAATTTGCTTGATTCCATCTCTTCTTTGATGGCAATTTTAAATCTAGGTGATTTTTTTTCAACATTTTTTGTTAACCATGTTAGAAATTTTTTGTCTGTTGTTTTACCCTTTAATTTTTGAAAATCTTGAGCCATCATTGATTCTAGTTTTTGTATTAATGTTCTATTTACACTCAGTACAAAAAAATGCCATCCAAAAGCAAATTCTGAATCTGTCATAATGAAATCATCTTCTCCATGAACCATTTCTTCTAAAAATGTCAGTTGCTGTGTTAATGCTTTACTTGTTTTATCGTAATCTATTGCAGAAACATTGATGTTTAATCTACTTTCCATAATTTTTTCAAGGATTTACAAAATAAAAGGATTACACCTATTTTTTTAATAAATATTCAAAATCTATATCAAAATGCATTTTCATTATTCCGATATATGTTCGAATTGACTCTGGAACTTCTTCAGTACATGTAACCCCTAATTCTTTAGCATTAATCCAAATTATCAATGTTTGAAGAATTGTTAGAAATCGATCATTTTTAATCTCTGAACCTGACATTGATTTGGTATATCTTTCTGCAAATTCCCATGCTGTAACAAAATCTATGCATTTCACGCCAAAAACAGCTAATAATTGCTCTTGCAAATTTTTTGCTTTTTGAAATGGAATTTTATTAATTATGTATGGAAAATTAACTTTCTCAGGAAGATAATTTGGAAGCGGTCCCCAAATTGTGATTATTTTTGTTTCTGGTTTTAGTGTTTCAAACTTTTTTGTCATCTCATTAATTATTTCTTCATCTGTAAACCAAAATAATATTACAGTTGCATCTGATAGATCTGATTCTTGTATATTTTTATGAATAATTTCTACATCAATATTTTTCTCATTGATGATATTTTGTGCATTTTGAACTTTTTCATAATTGTTATCGATACCTATTACTTTTTTTACTTTGAATTCTTTGTTTGCAATTTCTAATCCTTTTTCATCGTGACAGCCAAGATGGTAAAAAATATCATCTTTTCCTAGATCTGCAAATTTAAAAATTTCTCTAAATGTTTTTTCAGATAGTTGAACGTCTTCACCACTAAGAACATTTTTTGGAAGTGTATCTAGATATTCTTCAAATTTCAATAATTAGGCTATTTTAAACTGGAATTTATTCTCTTATACTTTCTAATTTTGACACTGCTTGCCATAATTGAGTTCTTACATATGATGGCATGTTTGG
This sequence comes from Candidatus Nitrosomarinus sp., assembly GCA_003702465.1. GTDB lineage: Archaea > Thermoproteota > Nitrososphaeria > Nitrososphaerales > Nitrosopumilaceae > Nitrosopumilus. Next base: position 35,777 of record REGF01000002.1, read on the forward strand.
ATCTTGTGTTACATCATCTAATAGACTAATTGTATTTGCAGCTCTAACTGATAATGAATATTCTTCTTTCATCAAATCTTCAACAAGGTCCGTAATTGATTTCTTTATTGTTTTTGGAGTTGAATTCGTTGATATAATCAAGTTTAATGTGTCAACAGCTTCTTTCATTGCTTGTTTGTTTTGAGTTTCATCGGCCATCTTTAACATATTTTGTTAAAAATTCGCATATATAGTTACAGCTCTACAAACACATTGTCTGATTCAACAACCACATTGTATGATGTTAAATCTCTTAATTTCATTGGAAATTTTAAAAATTTACCATTTTTACAATCAAATTCTGCTGCGTGCCATCCACAGGTAATTACACACCCATCTAATTTTCCCTCTGATAAACTAGAACCTGAATGAGTACATGAATCATCTGTAGCAAAATATTCTCCATCAATATTTGCAACTAAGATATCCCTGCCATCAATTGAAATTTTTATCATTTTTCCAGGAAGAATATCGGATGTTTTTCCTGCAATTATTTTCCCCATGACAATTTTTATTTGATAATTATTAATATTTTTTTTGTATATGGAAATTAGAGAAGCAAAAATTTCTGATAAAACTTCTATATTGAAATTTTGTAAAAATACATTTTCTTGGGGTGATTATATTGAAAAAGTTTGGTCTTCATGGTTAGAGGAAGGAAGTTTATTTCTATTTGAGAAAAAATCTCCGGTTGGAATATGTCATGCATTTTATTCTCAAAACCAAATTTGGATAGAAGGTATACGAATTGATCCCAATCATCGAAGAGAAATGATTGCATCAAAACTTGTAATTCATGCAGAATCTATTGGGAAAAAAAATCAAAAACTTTTTTCTTATATGTTGATAGATACTGAAAACAAAAATTCAATCTCTATGGCTGATTCATTAAATTATGAAAAATTTCAAACCTGGAATTATTATTCATTAATTCCTAAAAAAAATTCAAATTTTAAAATTGAATTTGAAAAATCTTCTAGTATTGATATCTTTGATTTTTACGTAGATTCATGGCGATGGATTAAAACAAATGAAAAACTCTTGAATAATTTATCTTCACAAAAAAAAATTATTAAATCAAATTTAAACGGAAAAATTTCTGCTGCCATTATTGGCAATTACAAGCATATTGACAATACATTGATTGTTACTCTTTTCTCAGGCTCATCTGATACTTTATCTAACATTTTATCCTATTTGCAAAATTTTGGATTTGAAAATAATTATGAAAGAATTCAAATTTTAACTAATCAAAAATTGGAATCTTTTGATTCATTGGAATACAAAATATCGTTTTATTTAATGAAAAAATTTCTAGACTAATTTGATTTGATGACTTTAATTGTATTGTTTAATATTCCTAAACCTTCAATTTCCATTTCAATTTGATCTCCATCTTTAAGATATACTGCGTTAGGTTTGTTTAGCATTACTCCTGCTGGTGTTCCCGTTGAAATAATATCTCCTTTTTGCAATGTCATTACTTTAGTAATTTTTGAAATAATCTCTGGAATTTTTATAAACATATTACTGGTTGAGGAATTTTGTCTAATCTCTCCATTCACTTTGGTTGTCATTTTTAGATTTTGTGGATTTTCTATCTCATCAGCTGTTGTTATCCATGGTCCACATGGTGCAAATGAATCAAATCCTTTTCCTCTTGTAAATTGTTTATCTTTATTTTGAATATCTCTTGCTGACACGTCATTGAAAATCATGTAACCAAAAATCATTTCTGAAGCATTTTCAATACTGACATTTTTACAATCTTTTTTAATTATCAATGCTAATTCTATTTCATAATCAAGTTGGGTAACAAAATCGGGACAAATAATTTCTGATTTTGTATGATTTAATGCTGTTCTAGGTTTTATTACTAATGCTGGATCATCAGGAGCTTGTAATCCTTGTTCTTTTGCATGATCCACATAATTAAATGCTAAACAAATTATTTTATTTGGATTTGGGATAGGTGCTAATAATTTGTATTTTGAAAGTTCTTCTCTGTATTCTAATTCATTTGTTTTATTTCTTATTTCTTCATACCATCCATCAAACAAGAAATCTTTTACATTAATGGGAATTGGTACGCCTGTTAATTCAGTAATTTCGCTTTTAATTGCTATTTTATCACCTTTAACAAAACCATATGTTTCATTAGTCCCATCAGTTACTCTAACTATTCTCATATGACATCACTTATGTGTGAAAATTGCTTGGTTTTGTGAATCTTTTCTACAGTATCCAAATCTAATAAATTGTATTTCTTCGCCTTCTTTTAATTGTAAGTAATATGGTTCGCAATAAACATCAAGTACTTCTAAACTATCTTCATTAAACTCTTCATCAATAAATAATACTTTAGGAATAATCATTTTAATTTTATGTGCTTTTTTCTGTGAAACCCATTGTATTTTTGGAATGTTTGTTATATCCCCATCTTTTACATATTCTCCTTCTATTTCTTCTCCAAGTTTTGTAATCAAAATATTTCCTAATCCTAAAAGTCTAATTTGTTCTCCCTCTTTGATATTCTCTACGTCCTCTCCGGCAATGTAGAAATTTCCATCAACGTCAATTCTACGTTTACCCATATCCTTTACTGGATGATTAGAAACCTCAACCGATGTAATTGCTAAATTTTTTACAGATAATTTTTTTGGATTCGTAACCATATACAATCTAATGCTAGTTTCATCAACAAATTTTCTGTTGAATGCTTCCAGAGAATCAAAAGGTGCTAATGTATTTGCTTTGGTTAACCCCAATGACATGATAAATTTTCTGATTGCTTCAGGTTTAATTCCTCTCTTCTTCAATGCTTCTAAAGTTGGTAATCTTGGATCGTCATACCATGATACTTTACGTTCTTCAATTAGTGGTTTGATTATTCTTTTAGAAATTGGCATACCTTTGAATTCTAATCTTGAGAAAAATCCTTGCTGTGGTTTTCTCATATTTAGTGAATCTAAGATTGCTTCTGTCAATTCTTCTCTTAATTCAAATTCTTTTGAACGAAAAGCATGAGTAACTCCATCAATACTATCTTCAATTGCAACTGCAAAATCATAACTGGGCCAAATTCTGTATTTCTCTCCTACAGTGTAATGTTTTCCTTCAATAATTCTGAATAATATTGGATCTCTCATTACTGCATTATCAGCTTGCATGTCTCCTCGAAATCTAACTATTGCTTCACCTGGTTTGAATTTCGTTTCCATTTTTTCCCAATTGTTGATATTTTTATCTACATTTTCTTTACTACATTTGCATGCCTTTCTTTCTCGTCTGTTTTTACTAATGTCATCTCTTTTACATTTGCAAATGTATGCTTTTCCAGAATTGATTAATTCCATTCCTTTTTCATAAAATATTTCCATATCATCGGAAGTACTTTTTACAATATCAAATTCTATCCCTAACCATTCTAATCCCACTTTAATTGCAGCATGATATTCCATTCTTTCAGCTTCAGGATTTGTATCATCCATTCGTAGAATGAATTTCCCTCCGTACATTTTTGCATATTCAGAATTAATAATGGCTGCCTTTGCATGACCTATGTGTGGATATCCGTTTGGTTCTGGTGGAAATCTTGTAATTACATTTCCGTGTTCTGCATTTTTTAATTCTGGTAAACCTTCTTTTTCTTTAATTTTTTCTTTAGGAGCTAAAATTTCTGGAAAATTTTCTTCGATTTCTTTTTTCTGTTCTTCTATTGATAATTGATTCACATTTGAAACAATTTCGGATATCTCAATTGAAATTTCTTTAACTTTTGTTCTAAATTCTGGTTTTGTTCCTAGAATTTTTCCTAAAATTATTTTATCCCTAGTTTCACCTCCATGTTCAAATGCATTTTGAAGAGTAAGTTTTCGAATTTCTTTTTTTATTTCTTCATCCATGATGTTGGTACCTTTTTCAACTATACACTTCGTTTTACTACAAAATCTAATAATGCAGTTAATTCTACTTTTGCAGCTCCATTGTATTTTGCTAGTGATTTTTCAGATTTTTCTGCATATTTTAGAGCCTGATTTCTCACTTTTTCTTCAATTCCTAGTGAACGAATGATTTCCACAGATTTATTCAAATCTTTTTTTGAAATCTTTGTATTTCCAAATGCTTTTAGAATTATTTTCTTATCATTACCTTTGGCTAATTTTATTGCCATCAAAATTGGAAGTGATTTTTTACCTTCTCTCAAATCATTACCAACTGCTTTTCCAGTTTTTTTAGGATCACCCATTACTCCTATCAAATCATCTGTAATTTGAAATGCAATTCCTAAGTTTTTTCCAAATCCTGAGAGATTTGAAATATCTTTAGGTTTGTTTGTTGCACAAATTGCCCCCATTGCACATGAAACATCAAACAATGCTGCAGTTTTTTTCCCTATCATTGTAATGTATTCTTTTTCTGTTGGAATTCTTTTTTCATCTGCCATTTTGATGTCTAGTAATTGTCCTTCACAAACATCTACACAAGCTTTTGCAAGTCTAGAAATTAGATGTGTTGTAGCTTTTGGTGATAATTTTGACTCTGAAATAATTTGAAACGCTTTAGAAAATAATACATCTCCTGCTAAAATTGCAATTGGCATGCCAAATTTTTTATGCACTGTTGGCACGCCATGACGCATTTCATCATTGTCCATAATGTCATCATGTACAAGAGTAAAGTTGTGTACCATTTCTACTGCACTAGCAGCTATCATTGCATTTGATGATTTACCACCTAAAATTTGACAACTTTTGATTACCATGTATGGTCGAAGTCTTTTTCCACCATTCACAATAAGATGCCCTGCTGCATCATATAGCTTTTTTGGGTTTCCGTTTAATTTAGAATTTAGAAATTTGTTAACGATTTTAGCATTATTTTCAATTTGTTTAGTTTTCTTCATCTAATAATCTCCATTTTTCTTTAGGTAGGTGGGTCTTAATTGCTTCTTGTAAATCTCCATGAATTTCATTATTAATCCACGTAGATAATACATTTTCGTGTTTTTTGAGCATATCTTTTTTTGATTTATCAAGTAATTCTAATGCAATTAACATCCAAGGACAATAAATCTCAGGATTTTTTTTAATTTCTTTGATTAATTCTTCTGCGGTAATCCATTTGATTTCATCAATTTCTCCTTCAATTTCTTTTAATTTTGTATCTTTATCAATTACTCCAACTAGTGTTCCACAAATCTCATTTTCTGAACCCACTTCTTTGTAAGGTACATGATATTCAAATTTATGAAAATAATCAAGTTTACCATTTATTCCTAATTCTTCAGGCATTCTTCTTTCTCCTGATGACACATATCCTTCTGATTCTCTTGGATGGCTTGCAAATGTTCCATCCCAATCCCCTGGCCATAACATTTTTTCTTTAGCTCGTTTTGTTAGAACCAATCTTCCATCTTCGTCAAATAACAACGCTGTAAATGCTCTATGTAATTTCCCATTTGGTAAATGGCATTTTACTTTCTCTTCTAATCCGATGGGATTATCATTTTCATCTACTAAAATTACAAATTCTTCAGACATTTCTTTTTCCTTTAAACATGGTTCCTTTAAACTCTCTACTTTGAACAGCTTTTACAATTCTTTCAGGCTTTTTCCCATTAACAAAAAATACATTCATGCCCATCTTAGAAATTTTAATTGCTTCTTCTACTTTTCTAGTCATTCCTCCAGTTACATCCATTTTGTTTTCTGATATTGACGGCATGTTTCCCTTTAACTCTGAAATCAATTTTTTTGATTTAAGATCAGAATATAGGCCATCCTCATTTAATGCAAAAATACACAATCTTGGTTTTAGAATTTTTGCAAAATGAGTCATAATTTTGTCTCCGGATAAAATGTATGTTTTATTTTGACCAAACCATAATGCATCACCATATGTGACTGGAATTAAGCCTGATTTTGCTATTTTTTCAACTTCTTTAATTTTTTTTGAAATTGGTTTGTTACCTGACATAAAATCAGTTGGTGGTAAAGAATATGGATTTAATTTATTTTTCAAACATGAATCTAAAATTATTTTATTCAAATCTATCATTGAATTTTTAACAATTGAAACTCCTTTGATATCGTATTTTCTTTCTTTTGTATGCATATCATATTTTACAGACCAATAATGTCCATATGATCCTCCTCCATGAACAATTATCATTGGTTCTTTAATTTTTTTCAAACTTTTTGTTAAATTGTCAATAGTCTTTCTTCTTGGCGATAATGGTTTTTCTTTATTTGTAATTATTGAACCCCCTAATTTTATTAGAATCATGTTGTACCAAACTAATTAATCAATTAAAAAGTGTTCAGTCCTTTGAAATCAATTTTTGTTGCAAAGCATTCGTATTCCTTATTAACAAATTCCTTTATAGTTTCATCTAAATTTGATTCATTTGTTAATGCAAAAATACATCCACCACCACCAGAACCTGTTATCTTTGCACCATATGATGTCTTTTGTCCAATTTTGATCATTGCTTCTAATTGTTCATTTGATATGCCAATTTCTTCTAAAAATTTTTGATTTTGATTTATTTTTTCCCCAATTTCTTTAATTTTATTTTCTTTAATTAATTTTAAAACATCATTTACTAAATTTGATTCTAAATTTGATAATTCATGAAATTTTTCTTTATTTTTATTTTCAAATTCTTTTACTCTAGAAACCATGGTCTCTGTTGAATGTTCAATGTTTGAATTTGCAATAACTAATTGAAAATTAGGCTCATCCTCAATTTTCCTAAATCCATTATTTTTATCATATTCCATTAATCCTCCATATGTAGAAACTGTACAATCTGCTCCTGATGTGTTTTGATAAATTGTTTTTTCTGCTTCAATAGCAATTTCTAGTATTTTTTCCTTTGAAATTTCCCCAAATAATTTAAAAATTGCTGCAGCTCCTGCTACACAACAAGCTGATGATGAACCTAGTCCTGCACCTAGTGGAATTTCTGATTCGATTTGAATCTTTAATCCTATATTTTGATCTTTGATTGCTTTATTTGCTAAATAATAAAATGGTTTTAATGGTGAATTAATTTCTGAAATTGATTCATTAGGTTCTAAAACTAATTTTCCTATTTCTGAATTAATTGAAATTTTTCTTTCATTTGTTTTTTCTGCAGTTACCGTAACTCGTTTGTTAATGGAACATAAAATTGATTTTATTCCATAAACAACAAAATGTTCACCAAACAGAATGACCTTTCCTGGAGCTGATGCTTTAGATTTCAATTAAACACTTGAAATTTTCTATTCGATTTCCTCTTCGGTAATCTTTGCTTCAAAATCATCAATTTCATATTTCATTGATTCATTTTCTTTTAATTCTCCTTTTTCAATGAGAATTTGTCTAACTAGTAACCAGTAAATTGTAGCTAGTGCTTTTCTTCCTCTGTTATTTGCTGGAATAATAATGTCTAATTTTGATGTAATGTTATCTGTATTTGCAATTCCAATTACTGGAATTCCTGCATTAGTTGCTTCAATTAATGCTTGTTCATCTACTTCTGGATCTGAAATAACAACTATTTTTGGTTCAATGTAATATGGTAATGAAGGGTTTGTCAATGTTCCTGGCATAAATCTTCCAAGATGATGTTTAGCTCCTGTCATCTCACAGAATTTTTCAATAGGAACTTCTGCATATCTTCTTCCAGAACAAACAATAACATTTTCTGCACCTAATCTGTTGATGAATTTAGCCGAAGTTTTTATTTTTTCTAGAGTCATGTCGATATCTAGCATATAGAGTCCTTCTGGACTGGCTTTTGTAATGAAAGGTTTCATGAATTTAGTTTTAACTTGTGTTCCAACTCTGATCCCAGTTGAAATGACTTTTTTCTTAATGTCTACTGTTTCTGTTTGTTCACTCATGCCGATTTTAAATCTCCACCATGCCACATATTAAATCATGCCCTGATAAACGTAATAATTCATTCAATTTAGCTACTCTTTCACCACCTACCACGCCTACTTTGAGCATTTTTGATTTAGTTGCAATTCCTATATGTGAAATTTGTGAGTCTGTGGATTCGCCAGATCTATGTGATGTAATTAATCTAATGTTGTTTTGATTTGCAACATTTGCAAACTCTAATGCATCCTGAAGACTGCCTGCTTGATTAACTTTCAAGATTGCTGCATTACATGCATTTATGCCAATTGCTTTTGTTAGGATGTCTTTACTGGTTACTGTCAAATCATCTCCTGTAACTAATGTATTTGGGAATTTTGCAGTTAATTCTGCCATATCCTCAAATGCTTCTTCATGAACTGCATCTTCAGCATAAATTAATTTGAACTTGTCAATAATATCTGCTGCAAAATCAATTTGTTCTCCTGTTGTGTTTTCAAACCCAGCTCTATCATACAGATATTTTCCTTTTTCTTCATTCCATTGTGTTGATGATGCAAAATCAACTCCTAATGAAACTTCTTTACCTAAAGTGAAACCTAAATTCTCACAAGCTTTTGCTGATACTTCTAATGCTTTATGATTTTCTAGTTTTGGTGCCCATCCTCCTTCATCGCCTCTTCCGTTTGTAAAATTAGGATCTTCTTTTTCCAAAACTTTTCTTAGTTCTTTATGAACTGCTAGATTTGTTTCAATTGCATCTTCAATATTTTTTGAACCTGTTGCGCAAATTAGAATTTCTTGTATGTCGGGAGTTCCAGGTCCTGCATGTGCCCCTCCTCCTAAAATATTTCCTAATGGAAATGGACATTTAGCTTCTGAATTTGGCGATAATGTTTTGAATAATGGTTGTTCCAGTGATTGTGATGCTGATTCCATTGATGCAATTGTTACCGCAAAAGCAAGTGCACCTCCAATAACTGAATAATTATTGGTATTATCCAAACTTTTCAATGTATCATGAATTGTTTTCAAATCTGATGAATCTAATCCAATAAATTTTTGTGAATTCTCTTTTAGTATTTTTAGACTTTCTTCAGGACCTCCATTAGGAAAACTAGTTGCTTCATATTTTCCAACACTTGCACCTGATGGAGCACAAACTCTTCCTAAGAATTTGTTGTCTGATTTAACATCGACTTCAATTGTTTTACTGCCTCGACTATTGAATAAAATGCGTCCTTCAATAGAAGTAATTTTAGACAAATTAATCTAATTCAGATTGAACTTCTTGTTTTCTTTTCTGAATTGATTCGTAGAATGGGATAACTTGTTGAATTGTTTCAACAGTAGTCAAAAGCATTCTTCTACAACAATATCTGTTTATTTGTAAATCATTTAGAACTTTTTCAGGATCTTCTCCTGCTTTTAGTTTAGTTTGATAATCTTCGAATTTATCTGCAATTAAGTTTCCACATGTAAAACATCTAACAGGAATTAACACGATGAAAAAAGTCGTCAAGGATTATAAAAACCATACAAGGTTATTTCGTTGCGGGCGTCGCCCAGCCTGGCCAAAGGCGCTAGCTTGAGGGGCTAGTCTCTCAGGAGTTCGTGGGTTCAAATCCCATCGCCCGCACTAAAATTTATTTTTCTAATTTTTCTAATGCTTTAATTAATTCAATTCGTCTTTTTTCTTCTGTAATTGCCGATCTAACATCATCAACTAAAATTCTATTAACATCAATTTTTCTTCTTGCTTCTTTAATCACTTTGTCGTATAACGAGAATGTATAAAGTTGAAGATATAGATTTTCCATTATTTCAAAAAATCTTATAGCTTCGTCTATCTTTCCTTTTCTCATCTCATCAAAAACTCTTCTTTTTAATTCTCCAACACAATCTAATAATCCTAAAACATATGATTCTGGCATTACTGCTAATTTTTTATCTGAAGGAATATCTTTTTTTTCAACAATTGCAATTAAACATGCTGCTTCAACATATTCTTGTTCTGGAGTAATTAGGTATCGTCTTAATTGTCCTGTTGCTTTTTTCTTATATTTTTTTAATAATTTTTCAGCTTGTTTCAAATTATTTTTTGCAGTTGTTAAATCTCCTTTGTGAACTGCTATGATCGATTTACTGCATAGGATAATCACTTCTCTAGTATTTTTTAATAAAAATTCTCTTGAATCTTGTGTAGTAGCTAAAGACTTTGTAATTTTATTTAATGATGGTTTAACATTTTTCAATGTCATAAACCAAATTTTCAAACCTAGGATAAAGCCGTTTGCTAAACTCTTATTTTGGTATTAATTTTGATGTAAAGTATGGAAATAACCGTAGATCAAATGTATCAAATTGAAAATAAAGGTCATGATATGGGTTTTTTAAAAAAATTCATGATGGAAAATGCTGGTGCTGCAGCAGTTAGACGTTTACTTACAAAATTCGATGACGTAACCTCAAAAAATATCTTAATTTTTGTAGGCTTGGGAAATAATGGTGGTGATGGTTTAGTTATGGCTAGGCATTTAGCTGGTTATGGTTCAAATGTTACCGTAATGCTTCTTGGTGAACCTGAAAAAATTAAAACTGAAGAAAGTAATTGGAATTGGTCAATTCTACAAAAAATGCCTTCTGTTACTTTGATGTCTGGAAACTCTTTGAATTTTGATTTCAAACCAGATATTATAGTTGATGGAATTCTAGGCACTGGAATTTCAGGTGAAATTAGAGAACCATATGCATCAGCAATCAATTACATCAATGAAACTGATTGTTACAAATTTGCCGTTGATGTTCCATCTGGATTAGATCCTCAAACTGGAAACACTGCAAATATTTTCACAAAATGTGATATGACAGTAACATTTCATAAAATGAAAGAAGGGATTCCAAAAAGAAAAGATCTAACAGGTGAATTATATGCAGAAAAAATTGGTATTCCTGTTGAAGCTGAAGAGGGAATTCTATGATAGTACATCAAATACCTGTTGGACCAATGCAGAATTTTTCTTACATAGTTGTTGATGAAGATACTAGTGAATCCATAATTATTGATCCTTCTTGGAATTTAATGGAATTGGAATTAATAATTAAAGAAAATAATTTGAAAATTAAATACATTGTTAATACACACTATCATGATGATCATACCAGAGGAAATGAGGAAATGGTTACATCGACAAAAGCTCCTATCATTCAACATGAATCATCAACACTGAAAAATGATATTACTGTAAAGGATGGAGATTTTATTGAATTTGGAAATTCAAAATTAAAAGTTCTTCATACTCCTGGACATTCTACTGATAGTATTTGTCTTGTTGGTGATGGAAAACTTTTTTCTGGTGATACATTATTTGTTGGAAATTGTGGTAGAATTGATTTACCTGGAGGTAGTGCATCAGAACTTTACCACAGCCTTTTTGACGTACTTTATTCTTTAGACGACAATTTGGTATTGTACCCTGGTCACAATTATGGTCCAACTGAAACATCTACTATTGGAAAAGAAAAAATGACTAACATGATAATGCAAAAACGAACCGAACAACAATTCCTAGATATGATGGGTTAGTGATATTTTGAAAGATTTTGAGTTATTTGGCAATGTTGAACAGGCACAAAATTTCCTTGATTCTGTAAAATCTGGTCAATTTTTACTATCTTTTGTGATGTCATATACTCAAACATGTGAAATTCCAGGAATTACTATTGCAGGTGCTGATAGTGATTCTATGAAATATACTCCACCTGCTGATGCAGAATATCTCCACTATGGATATTGTAAAACTATTGACAATATCCCAATGACTCCTGATGGAAAACCTACACCAGCTCTATTAACAAAAACAGCTTTAGAATCTGCTAGTATTCCTCATTTAACAATTAATGCTGGAAGTAAGATTACTCCTCAATTACCATTTATTGAAACTGGTTTATCATTTGGAAAAAATATTTCTGTTGAATCTGCCATGACTGATTCTGAAGTTTCTAGTGCAGTTGAATATGGTAGAATTGTTGGAAGAAATATGGCTTCTCTAACTGATTGTTTAGTAATTGGTGAATCTATTCCTGGTGGAACAACAACTGCTTTAGCTGTATTACGAGCATTTGATTTTGATGCAAAAACAAGTTCTAGCATTCCTACTAACCCAATTAAATTAAAAAATGAAGTTGTAGATTCTGCAATAAAACGAATTGATTCTGATCATCCTTATAGTATACTTGCTAAAGTTGGGGATCCTATGATTGCTTTTGTTGCAGGGATGTTAAGTTCAGCATCTGCTGTTTCTAAAGTAATGTTAGCTGGTGGCACACAAATGACTGCAGTTTTGGCATTTGCATCTAAAATTGGATTTAATGAAGAAAACACTGCAATTGGAACTACATCATATATTACAAATGATCAAAATGCAAATTTTGCTAATATTGTTAAACAAATTGCAGATATTCCTGCAATCTCTGTAAATCCTGGATTAAATAATTCAAAACATTCTGGACTAAAAGCATTTTCAGAAGGATTTGGAAAAGAAGGTGCTGGAGCTGGAGGTAGTATTATCTCATCTATGCTCAAAACAGGCAATGATTCTGCAAAATTTTTGAATCTTGCAGAAAAAGAATATGATAGATTATCTTCATTATCTAAGTCATAATATCTGAAAAAAGTAGAAAATTAGGCATGAAAATGTTTATCTTAATACAATTTCACAAGTTTTGATATGGCAACTAAATCCGGTATTCTTGGATTAATTATAGGAGTAGCTACTGTGTTAATTATAGTATCTGCAGTAGGTGAAAATACTGATTCTCAAGTATCTGAAATTGGAATAGTAGAAGAATCTGGATTCTCGCAATCTTGTGCTGAAACAGATTGTTATACTCCAAGTGTTTTGACCATAAAATCTGGCACTGTTGTTACCATGACAAATACTGATGAAACAGGAGTTCACACATTTACATCAGGAACTGTTGATGGACAAACTCCTATCTCTGATGGAATATTTGATTCAAATATTTTGATGGTTGGAGATTCTTATGAACGCAAATTTTCTCAAAAAGGAACTTATGATTACTATTGTACATTACATACTTGGATGACTGGTCAAATTATTGTTGAATGATTTTTAAAATTAATTACAAAATTTAAATAAATTTTTAGAATATTTTCAAATATCAAACATTCTTTTTGAATCTGTTTCATCATAGTTATGTTCCTCTTTTGAAATAATTTCCCATGAGTCAAACCATACAATACGACACACTGCTAAACAGACTCTTTGATTTGGATACTTGCATACGATTCGCTGCAGTAACAAACAAGTCTGGAGAAATTCTTGCAAAAGGTTCAAAACCTAACACCAAACTTTACTTGTCTCCTGAAGAAACTCAAGAAACAATCCATCATGCAATAAGTGCATGGAGTTCTAGAGAAAAACACTATGACAAAATTGGTGAAGGATTATACACTTTGGCAGTTTATGAAAAACTTCGACGTGCAACAATTCCATTACCAAGTGGAAATTTGCTTTTGGTAACAATCGATAATGCAGGAGGACAGCAGCAGATAATGGAAAAAATTCTCAACGAAGTAAAAATTCGTGATATCTCTGGAACCATTTCAGGAGCCTAGATATCTAAATTTTATTATTTTACAGTCACGGATTTTGCTAGATTTCTTGGATAATCAGGATCTGTATCTTTTTCTAATGCAGAATAATATGCCAAAAGTTGAATTGGAATGATTTCTGAAATTGGATACAAAATTTCACTAATCTTTGGAATTTCTATCCAGAAATCATAAACATCACTTTTGATATCTGACACTCCAATAATTTTTGCTCCACGAGCTTTAATTTCACGAGAACTTGTCAATGTATCAGCATATGTTGAATCATTTGGATTAATTACGATAACAAAAACATCTGTATCCATTAATGCAAGTGGACCATGTTTTAATTCTCCACCTGGAATTCCTTCTGCATGAATGTATGTCAATTCTTTTAATTTTAATGCTGATTCAATTGCAATGGGATAATTAATTCCTCTACCTAAAATGTAAATGTCTGAGACTTCTTTCAATTCTTTTGCAATCTGTTGAATTTTATTTGTATCTTCTAACATTTTTGAAATTGAATTTGAAAATTCTTCAAAATTAATTGTAATTGTATCACCTAATTTCTGAACAATTTTGTATAATAGAATTAATTGTGCAGTAAAGCTTTTGGTTGCAGCTACTCCTATTTCTGGCCCACAATTCATTCCTAATACTACATCACCTTTACGTGTAAGAGATGATGTAAGCAAATTGACTATGGAAATAATTTTACAGTTTAGTTTTTTTGTAATTCTTACTGCTTCCAAAACATCAGCACTTTCCCCACTTTGAGAAATTGCAATCAAAACTGAATTTTCTTCAATTGTATCAGGTGCAAATTGTAATTCACTTGCTATGATTGGCTCTGCCTTTATTTTGACATATTTTGATAAAATCTGTTTTGCAATTAATGCTGAATTATAACTAGTTCCACTGCCTGTAATGTAGATATTTTTGGCCTTTTTGATAAGTTCTGCAGCTTTTTCAATCCCTTCTATTGTTGTTTCTCCTGCTTTTAAAATAACATCAGGTTGTTCATAAATTTCTTTTAATGTGAAATGTGCATAATCACCTTTGTATGCATCTCCAAATTCTTTTGAAACTTTTGTAATTTCATGTTTTACTTTTTCACCATTGAAATCTAAAATTTCAAATTCTTTATTTTCTAAAATAATGAAATTTCCACTTTTCATGTAAATTGCATTATCTGTATATTCGATGAAACCTAAAACATCACTTGATAAGAAGATATTTTCTTGTCCA
>REGF01000089.1 GCA_003702465.1 Candidatus Nitrosomarinus sp.
CCTTTCTTATTTTCTTTGTTCAAGCTTTGACTAAATTTTGGCAGTATTTAGTTACAGGCTAATTATTTTGCTGGTGCCAAAAATGATATTATACAGGGAAAAATAAAAAATTATTATGACTGAGGACATATGTGATCTTTGTAAAGGTTCAGGCACTTGGAATTCAAATCAATGTGTTTATTGTAATGGAACAGGAGAATGGAATCAAGCTGCACAATCATACTTAAAAAATCACATTTGTCAATGCATTACATTAGATAGAAAATTTTGTCCAGTTTGTGGCAAACCATGTCATCATGACACTAGCCTAAATCCAAAACAAACAATTGATTCAGGACATGGCGGAATGTCAGTACCTGAAATTCCAATGTGATAAAAATTTCTAGAAGATTCAAAAATATCAAATTTTACAATGGTTTAATTACAACAGAATTTGATAAAACCTAGAAAACATGTCATATAATAGAGAAGATAGACAAATGTTTGACGCAAAATGCGGTGATTGTGGTACCGATTGTCAAGTACCATTTCAACCAAAAGAAGATAGACCTGTATATTGCAGAGAATGTTTCCAAAATCACAGACCAGCACCAAGAAATAGAGACAGATTTGGTGGTGGAAGATTTGGTAGAAGAGACGACAGACCACGACAAATGCATGATGCAAAATGCGGTGATTGTGGTACCGATTGTCAAGTACCATTTCAACCAAAAGAAGGCAGACCTGTATATTGCAGAGAATGTTTCCAAAATCACAGATAACAAAACAAATTGTTTTGGGAAAAACACTCAAAACTTTGTAACTTTTATTAAATTTTCAAAATAAACAATCTGCGCAAGATCTATAATAAAAAAACGAGAATTGATTCCCTAATATATGATAAAATTCAATAAAATCCATACATGGTTTTAGTAAATAAAAAAATGTTAGCAGGAGGAATGGCAATGGTAATTGTAGG
This sequence comes from Candidatus Nitrosomarinus sp., assembly GCA_003702465.1. Classification (GTDB taxonomy): domain Archaea; phylum Thermoproteota; class Nitrososphaeria; order Nitrososphaerales; family Nitrosopumilaceae; genus Nitrosopumilus. The sequence goes on from REGF01000089.1 coordinate 959, forward strand.
ATTAGTTTTTACAATCAACATTAATGCTGCAGTTCCTGTCGGTCAAGCAGGAATGACTGAAGAAGAAAAACTGGACTTACTGTTAGCTGAACAAGAAAATGAAGATTTTGGTACACTAGCAGGAATTTTGTTTGGGTTGGGATTTTTACTAGTTTTGATTAGTTTTGGTGCACGAAGAAAGAAAGGAGATAAACCAACAAAGAATGTAGAAAAAAAAGTGGAGTAAAGATTTTCCGCTTATTTTATACATCGCAATGAATTTTGATTATTACGTTTGATTCCAAAAATCGCGTTAACCAATTCGGGTTAACAAACGTAATCAATGAAGAACGGAACTCTCCATTCTTCATGAGATTGGTAGAGTCTCTTCAACTCTCCAATCTCACTAATTAAAAATAAAAATTAATTTCAAAATGAGAAATATCAAACGTTTTAATTCAAACAGTTGTTAAAAGAATAGATGATTCATGCAGAAATCAGTATTTATCCAATATCAACAAAAACAACTAGTTTGAGTTTCTATATTGCAAAAGCAGTAGAATCAATTAAAAACATAGACAATTTAAGATACGAAATTAATTCTATGGGCACAATTTTAGAATCAAATGATATAGATGTAATCAATAAAGCATCAAAAAATATGATAGAAACAGTTCATAATTTAGGAATTAACAGAGTAGAAGTAATTTTGAAAATAGATTCAAGAACAGACAAACACGTGAAAATGGAAGAAAAAATAGATTCAATAAAAAAACAAATGGTTTAGAATTGTTTTAAAATTCCAAAATGAGTATTTCTTTGAGCAGGTGCTCGACCAATTTCTTTAACCATAGTAGCTAATTCATCTACTGAAGAGGTAGTAGGTTTTCCTGCAGCACGATAGATTTCTTCTGAAAATGCTGTTCCAACCAAATCACTACCACCATTTGATAAAGCAACTTGTGCTAATTTTTTACCATATGCAACCCAATAGACAGAAATATTATTCAAAGTGTTTGCAAGCATCAATCTAGATAATGCAATGATTCTCAAATCATAAACTGAAGAGCATTCATTAGTCACTAAATCATTTTGTTCCAATTCTGTATTATCTAAACTGAATTTTAAAGGAATTAAAGTTACAAAACCATTTGTTTTCTTTTGGAGTTCACGAATTTTTATTAAATGATCAACAATATGTTCAGGTTTTTCAATATGACCATATAGCATTGTTACATTACTTTGAATTCCCATTGTATGAGCTTCTTCAATAACATCTAGCCATTGTTGTCCAGTACATTTACCCCTCACAATTTTTCCACGAATGTCAGGATGGAATAATTCAGCACCACCACCTGGCATAGAATCTAAACCAGCTGTTTTCAAACGGGATAAAATTTCTTTAGTAGAATTTTTTGTAAGTTTAGATAAAAAATAAATTTCAGCTGCAGTTAATGCTTTGATATTTAATTCAGGATGACTTGTTTTGATAGTTTTCATCATGTCTTCATAATATTCTAAAGGAAGTTCAGGATGGAATCCACCTACAATGTGTACTTCTGTTGCACCCATTTGTTTTGCAATACCAACGCGTTGTTCAATTTCTTTAGGAGTTAAAGTATAAGCATCATCTTCATCACCTTTACGATAAAATGCACACATTTGACAACTTGCAGCACAGACATTTGTGTAATTCATGTAATAGGAAGCAGCAAATGTCACTGTATCGCCAACTAATTTTTTTCTAGCAGAATCTGCAACAGCACCCAGTAAATGTAAATTTTGATAATCCATTAATTCTAAGCCATCTTTGTAAGATAATTCTTCACCAGCCAATGCACGATCTAATGCCTGAGAATCACCAACAATCTGTTCTAACATACACATAGGCATTCTCATAAGGATATATTCCTTATACTCTTAAGAAATAAGTAACCAAAAAAAATAGAATATTTGTGGTACTTCCATTAATTGACGAACATAAACCAAAATGCTACTTATGTCATGAAGGTTTTGAAACAATCGAGGATTTAAGAAATCATCAAAATTTGAAACATAAGGATTTTTTTGAAACAAATGAAAAACAAACTAATCGAGAACCTGCACCAGGAGACGTTACAGTTTTTTAGTCAGATTATTTGATTTCAAAAGTTCTTGTGCAGTATCTTTGGAAATCTGAGCTAATGTGCAATGTTTGTCAATAGATAAGGCTTTTTTGAAACAGATAATAGATTCCTGAAGATCACCTAATTCACCTAACGAAAGTCCTTTGTATGCAAGAGCCATCGAACATTTTTTGTCAATTTTTAATGCTTGATCATAACAATCAATTGCATCCAGATACTTCTCATCCAAATGTAATGCAGAGCCTTTGTTAATTAAAGCATCAAGATTTTTTGGAGATAGTTCAAGGGCTTTATCAAAACTTCGAATAGACAATTTAATTCGACCAATAATTTGTAAAGTAACTCCTCGATCAATTAATGCAGAGATATTTTTTGGATCAATTTTTAAAATTAAATTATAAAATTCTATAGCCCCCAAGTAATTTTCATCATCAACACATGAGTTTGCCTTATCAAATAATTCATCTATTTCTAAATTCAACATATTATCTACAATTTTGTCAATAATATAGTGATCCTCAGACACAAAATTATCTTGAGAAAGTAAAAGTAGTTTTGACATATTAGAGATCAGTTTTCTAGTAAATTAAAAGAAGAGTGATTCTGACATAACCCATATTTCACGGCATATCAAAATCAGGCTCAAATAAGAATAAAAAATGAATTAAAGTGATTTAATTCATTTATTGGCAATCAATACAATCTGGATCAGTGCATACTGGATTGTGTTTTCCATCTCGGGTAGGATGAGCAGTGTCCCTACGTCGTTGTGTTCGTTTCATAACAAT
>REGF01000021.1:0-7456 GCA_003702465.1 Candidatus Nitrosomarinus sp.
ATCATGTATTTTAATAAACATTGAAAGAAATCCAGAAGATAAAGGAATTAACGCCATACAGGATTCATCTAGAGCGTTAGGTGAATCATTAATTGATGAAATCAATCAAGTATTTGATACAAATGCAGAATTCTTTCAAGTGTATATTCACACAAATGCTGAAACAAATAATTTGTTAGATACATCAGGCATAATTTCAGGTACTGGAACAATTTCAGCTGTTTTTACAATGCCAATGGAAGAAACAGAATCAATGTATGGAAAATTATCATCAATGCTTATTTCAAGTTCCATTAGAGAAGAAGGAGGATTTTATGATGTTGCAAAAACTTTATCATCCAATAAAAATGCCAAAGTATCATTTTCCATCATTCCAACAGAATCCAAATCTCTTATGCAATTAAGAGTATCAACAAATACTCCAATTGAAAATCAAATTGAATCAGGCACAGAAATTAATCCCTTGTCATTTTTCAAAATTGATGAACTCAAAAGATCAAACTACTTTTCAACAGGAAACTATCCATTAAATTCGATTGTTCAAGTAATTATATTATCAAATGAAGAAACAAATGTTTCAGATGTGAAAGGTAACATAATTCCAACTCAAAATATTGATGGAATAGAGATGCCAATAGAATTTACAAAAGAAGGATGGATTTTTGATCCACAAAAAGGAGAACAGATACAAGGTAAATTTATTTTCGGAGAACGCACAACAATCAGCGAAAATGAATTAGTATTTTCTCTGGGAGGAGATAGTATCAAATATGAAGAACCACAATCAGAGGATTCAATTATAGTTGTAGTAATTATTACAATAGTTTCAATTGGGGCAGCAATCTTTTATCTTAAAGGATATAAAAAATAATTAAACTAGAAGTACTGCTGCTGCAAAAACAGTTGTCCATTTTCCATCTTTATCACCTTTAGTTGATTGAGTAATGTTATGAGTTTTGTAAATTTCTCCAGAAATAGACCATTGTTGTCGCTTCTCATCCCAATCTTTGTCAGCGTCAAAAGGAATTCCTAAAGAGGATGCAAGCATTTGAGCTGCAATATCTTCAGCATAATCACCAGCCTGTATTTCATTTTGACCAAATGACTCATACTCTGACAAGTAACCGTATCGTTCCTTATCTTTTGGTTGTGCTATTCCAACAGAGGCAGCACAAACTCTATGAGGCTCTTTTGTTTGGTTTTTAGAATATATCGTAAATAAAATCTGCCCTGCTTTGATTTTTTTTAAACCCTCTTTTCTGCTAATCAATTTTGCATGAGGAGGAAAAATACTTGAAATCAATACAAGATTTGTTCCAGCAATTCCTGCATCTCTTAAAGCATATTCAAAACTAGTTAGTCTATCTTCATGTACACCCTTACCTCTTGTGAGGAATAATTCTTTGGCAACTAAATCTAACATTTCTGAATTCCAGATAGAGAAATATTATTTATACTTTAATTCTAATTGGAGAGAATTACTTGTCAGATTTTGATTTCTTCTTTTTCTTTCTTTTATCAGGTTCTGCTTTAGTTTGAGTAAGATAAATGAAGGTAAAGAATGCACCCAATCCAACATTAATCAATCCCAGAAAAGTAAGCATCATTTTCATGTTTGGAGGAGTGATAGCTGATAATCCTATCAACATTCCAACAATTCCTGTTGCAAAAAACATAATCATGAGAAACTTTACTCTAGTAGGTTCAATGTATCTCATAACAGATATCAAAAACTCAATGTTATAAATTGAAAGGTGTAGAGATTATTTTAAAAAAATACAATATTTGTCTCAGGTAACACTTTAAACCTTCAAAAAATTCAATGTATTTCGTGCCACTGTAGCTCAGCCTGGTAGAGCAACTGATTTGTAATCAGTAGGTCATGGGTTCAGATCCCGTCAGTGGCTTTTAATTTTCAATAATAGACAAATCTGTACAATACGAATAAGTAGACTAATATGAAAAAAATACTATGGATGAAGAGATTTTTGTAGAAGATTTTAAAAAAAATGAAAAAATGGTAAAAAAATCAACTTTCAATTCATTAATTATTGGAATCATAATAATTACAGGAATTGCAGCATTTTTTGCAGGATCGTATGTTTCAAATTTAAATTCTGAACAAGTTTCACAAAAAGAATTAGAAGATGCAATTGCACAATTGGAGTTAAAAATTCTTGAAAAACAATTACCTACAAACCAACCAAATTTACCAGCAAAAATATCTGCAGATGATGATCCAATAATTGGAAATCCAGATGCGGAAATTACAATTATAGAATTTTCAGATTTTCAATGTCCATTTTGTGCTAGATTTCATATTCAAACACTTCCTACATTAATGGAAGAGTATATTGAAAAAGGTACTGTCAAATTGGTGTTCAGAGACTTTCCAATTCAAAGTATTCATCCTAACGCAGTACCAGCATCTGTTGCTGCAGAATGTGCAAATGAACAAGGCAAGTTTAAGCAAATGCACGATATTCTTTTTGAAAGACAGAATCAATGGAGTAATTTAGAAACAATCTATGCAATAGAATTATTTAATCAGTATGCATCTGAAATCCAATTAGAGCAAGAACAGTTTAGTTCATGTTTATCAACTGCAAAATATGTTAAAGAAATTCAAAATGATCTAAATGATGGAAGGACATATGGAGTAACTGGAACACCAGGTTTCTTCATAGGAAATGAAGCAATAGGATTTACTGAATTGAAAGGAGCTCAGCCATTTGAAAGTTTCAAAAAAGTTATCGATAGACAGTTAGAAAATTAGAATAACAAGCGTTTATTAGACCTGAAACAGCGGTTTGAATATCGGAATAATGACGAACAGGCAATGAGCTTTATCGTCATTGCTTAAGAGAAGAATACAAAATGACAAAATTTAAAGATCTAGGATTAAAAGAAGAGGTACTAAGAGGAATTACTGATCAAGGCTTTGAAGAAGCTTTTGAGATTCAAGAAGCTGTAATTCCAGTTTTACTTTCAGGAAGAGATGTTGTAGGCCAGGCCCATACAGGTTCTGGAAAAACAGCAGCTTTTGCATTATCAATGTTACAAGAAATTCAACCAAAAAAAGGAATTCAGGGATTAATCATGGCTCCAACAAGAGAGTTAGCAATGCAAATCAGTACTGAAATCAAGAAAATGGGAAAATACACAGGAATCAAAATTGCTACAGTTTACGGAGGACAAGGAATGGGCATTCAATTAGATGCATTACAACGAGGAGTAGAGATTATTGTGGCAACTCCAGGAAGACTAATTGATCATCTTAAGAGAGGTTCAATTGAATTAGGAGACATTACCCATATCGTACTAGATGAAGCAGATACAATGTTAGATATGGGATTCATAGACGATATTCAATTTATTTTAGATTTATCTCCAGAAGACAGAGTAATGTCGTTGTTTTCAGCAACAATGCCTACAGAAATTTTGAGATTATCAGAAGATTATTTACATAATCCAAAACAATTCTTGTTAGATGCAGATGATCTAAGTGGCGAAGGAATTGACCAAGCATTTTTGGTAATTAAAGACAGAGACAAATTCAAGTATCTTTTAGATTTTATTAAAAAAACTAAAGGACAATCAGTAGTATTTTGTTCAACAAAATATAGAACAAGAGATGTTGCAAAATTTCTCCATCAACAAAAATACAATGCAGTAGCTATTGAAGGAGATATGTCACAAAGTAGAAGAGAACAATCTATGGGTAAATTTAGAAGTGGTAAAGCAGATATTTTAGTTGCAACAGATGTTGCCTCAAGAGGTATTGATGTTCCTAAAGTAGAATTGGTTGTAAATTATGATGTGCCAAACCAAGAGATGGCATACTTTCACAGAATAGGAAGAACAGCCAGAGCAGGAGCTGAAGGAAAAGCAATTACATTTGTTTCATATTCATCAGTAGGAGATTGGAACATAATCAAACGCCAAATCAAAGTTCCATTACGTGATCTTAATCAGGAAATGAATATTGAAATTTCAATTCCAGATCCGCTAAAAAGACAATCATCACCACGAAGATATGGAGGAAGCGGTAATTCTAGATCAAATTATTCTAGAGGAGGTAGCCGAGGTGGTGGCTATGGTCGAGGTGGTGGCTATGGTCGAGGTGGTGGCTATGGTCGAGATAGCAGAGGTAGTAAGAGAAGAGACAATGATAGTAGTGGAAGAAATAGCTACGGCGGACGCAGTAGATGGTAATATTACAAAAATTTAAAGACAAGAGCATCCATTAGTTTTCAAGGTAAAAGAATGCACAAAGGATTCATTTTATTAAATTGTGACTTGGGAGCAGAAGAATATATTGTTGACGAGTTGAAACAGATGCCAATAATCAGTAATGCATACTTAACTTTTGGAGCATATGATGTAATTGCAGAAATTGAAACAGATGATCAAGAAGTTTTTGAAAAAGTAGTTGCAACAATTAGAAAATTGTCAAGAGTTGTCAGTACAATGACATTGAACGTTATCGATACAAGTAAGTAGATTCAAAATAAATCATAATGTGATTAAGATCATTGTTTATCCAATTTCTTTTGTAGTTTAGAATTTTCTTTTTCCAAAACTTTGACTTTTTTTACAACTTTTTTTAATTCTAAATTCATTTTTTTCAAATCTTGTTCAACCTTTAAGAGATTATTTAATGAACGAGGGACTTTTTTTGCACTAAGTTTTTTTGAAGATTCAGTTTTTTCTTTCAATCCTATGGCTTCTAGTATAGTTCTTTTTAGATCTTTCTATAAAATCAACTATCTATTTCTGTTTCATCATTTTTGGATTCCAATTCTTTTAGAACTTTATCATATGCCTCAGGATCAATTTCTTTTAACTGTGCCAATACATCAACTAAACTTTTGTCAACATCATCAGTCATGACATACAAATGAATTTTCTACCTAAAATAATTACTATTTTTTAGAAAAAATATGCTCATCTAAAGATATTAGCACTAGCAGAAGAAGTAAATTTTAGATAAATATGAAAAATATTTCTCTAAATTAGATAAGAAAATGACAGATATAATTTGGGGAAACGGTCAAAGTATTATTTCAACAGATAGTTTTCAGCTCAGCGTTACCCATAGAAAAGATGGAAATTCTGATGAATATCCAGATTCAGTCAAAATTATTATTTCAGGAGTAGATTTACCAGGATTGCCAAATAATAAAGCAGATTGGACAACAGAGAATCTTCAAAGTGTCATTGTTAATGCATTTTTAAAATGTGAAGTTGAATCAAAAACACCAGAAGGGGATTTAATTGCAAAAGTATCACATTCAGGAGCTGCTGGGTATTAATTGTGGAATTCTATAACAATTACAAAAGATCAAATAGAAAATGAACATATTCAAAAAATAATTAATGGAAAAAATTCTGCATTAATAATTAAAAAAATTTTAAAAAAAGAAGATTGTGAAAAAATAATTAAAAAGATATCAAGTTTGAATATTGAAAGAGATTCAAAGAAGTTTAATCATATTGGTCCATTTTTAATGAATTATACAACTAAAAAAGAAAAGTATTTTGAAAATGCAGAAAAAGCAAATGAAATATTTAAAAAAATATTTTTGAATACAGACAATCCAGTGAGTAAAATCAAAACAACAATTGAAAAATTTTTCCCAAATTATGAAATTTCAGAAATAAAAGAGAATCAAAAAAAATATGCAATGTGTACTATTCGACGACATGAAAATGGTAAATCAATTCCATTGCATAAAGATAATGTAAGTTATGAGGGAATAGAATATGACATCTCAAAAATTAATACCCAATTATCGTGTATTTTACACTTACAACAAACAGAAAAAGGTGGAAATTTATCAATATACAATAAGCAATGGAATAGGGAATTAGAGAAATATAGAGAGATAGAATTTGGATATAACCCAAAAATAAAAGAGAATACATCTGTAGATACAATTGAATCACAATTAGGGGATTTAGTAATAATTAATCCAAATTTTCTTCATGAAGTAAAAAAAATTGAAGGTAAATCTGACAGGATTACATTAGGGATGTTCTTTGGGATTGAAGAAAAGAGTAAAAAGATCTTTTCTTGGGCATGAATTTAATCAAATACTTGGTAACAGAAAAAATGTAATTGGTGGGGAAAATAATGATAGTAAGGGATTAATTGTTATATGAGTAAATCAGGATTGTTTTCAAATTGCAGAAAATCGAATATGAAGGAACAGTATGGGTATTAAATTACAATAATCCAAAACCACTTTTAGATCACTCAATTCACATGTTAGAAAGACATGGAATTAAACGTGAAGATATGGAAATTACAGAAACACCAAAAGCCAAAGTTGGCGCAATTGTCGTAGAAATATGGCCTTACGAGTTAGTTGTTGCAAGAGTCAGAACAACTAGAAATGATTCATTTATCAGCGGTACAGAATTAACTATTGAATTAAAACTTGATGAAAATGGAAATTACGTAGATTACCTTTGAAAAAAAAGAAAATTCAAAATATCATCATCCTAAGTATTGCAGTCATAATTATTGGTGCAATAATTGCTTATAATTATTCAGTAGATGTAACAAAACAGAAAGGATTGCAATTTGGAAATGAATTAAGTCAAATTGAAAATGAAATTTCACAAATACAAAATAAGTTTTATTCTGAAAAGACAATGTGGATAGAAGGAGACATAACAAAGGATGAATTATTGAAATTCTATGATGGACATATAGAGAATTTTAAAGAACTCATTTCAAAATATGATAAATTAACACCACCAGAATCCTTTCAAAGTTCAGTATCTTTACTAAAAATGTCAGCTGAAACTCAACTTGAAAGTGATTTACAATTAATTGACTGGATTAAAACAGGAAATGAAGATTCTAAAATTCGTTCAGATGCATTAATTCAAGAAGCATACGAATATCAAAACTTAGGATTAGTTGAATTTCAAACCGCAAAAGCAGGCATAAAACATTATGTCGGAGGAGAAAAATTTGAGGAGCCACAAGGAGTATCACCACAAAAAGTCGTACAAGTTTCAGATAAAATGAAAGAACAATGTGATGAGCAATTTAGAAATGAATCAGGAGAGTTTGATTCAAACGAAATAGAAATTGAATGGTTTAATTGTTATAACAAGGCTGAAGATTGGAAAATAGAACATATGCCATAAATAAAAAAATCATTTACAATAATTCATTAATTTCTAACAAATCTAATGTAGGAGAAATTTCTTTTATCAAAAAAGATTCATCAAGAGGAATAGATTCAGAAAATTTAACAGGAAATGTGATAGTCAACATATCTTGATCAGTATGAGAAATTCCAATAAAATGAGAAGAAGTATTTATTTTAGTCAAAAATGAATCCCATTTTTGTAAATGTTCAGAAACTCGAGATACATTTTGTTGAACATTTGATAAAGTGGTATTCAAATCAGTATCAAATAATCTAAATTTTACTAG
>REGF01000021.1:7466-16189 GCA_003702465.1 Candidatus Nitrosomarinus sp.
TATCCAGTAATTAATTTTGAAGAATCAAATATTCTATAATATCCATCTTCAAAATCTAATTTCCAATTTATCAAGAAAATTATTCAATTAAACTAATTACTAAACTTTTATTTGAAAATAGAAAAAGATTGAATGGCAATTAAAAATTAATCATCATTTTCCAGCATATCTAATGCCTTTTGTAATGAGATTTCAAGTTGATGTATTCTTTTTCTCAGTTCAATGTTTTCATCTCTTAAAGAATCTCTTTCCTTAGTAAGAATTTCATTTAAATCCATATCAAAACTAAGAATTAAGACACTATTTTTACATTACAGTTTAAAGAAGTTTGAAAAAATCTTAAATCACATAGTATGTGAATCAACCAAATTCTGATCTAAGGGTTTTACTTCAAAAATATCTTTTAAAAAATATTTTTGTTTAGAGTGATAACTACAAAGCAATACAGATGATTTAGAATCTCCAACATGAAAAGTGGTCAGATTTACAGGTTTGTTAATACAACAGATTCTATCTACTTTAATTCCAGTTTGCTGAGTTGCCATTTCTAACCAAACTAATTTTTGAATTTTATTTAAATTTCGAATAGATTGTAATGCCAAAGTTTGTTTTTTGATTTGTCTTAAAGTTTTTCTAAGTTCGGGGGATAAATTTTCTAACAACATTAAAGATAAAATTATGGTTTACATAAATTTATCATACTAAAAAAAGATAATTAAATAAACTAGGAATCAAAATAAGATCATGACAATTGCAAAAGAAAATAAAGAATTTATCAATAGTTTAATCGAATATTACATCAGTGAATCTGAATCATATAAAGAAATTGCAGAGAAATTTCGTCCAGAAATAGAATCAGTTCAAGATACAGCATTTGGAATAATTACAGGATGTGTGTATTCAGGATTTCTTCAAGCTTACCAAAATCAACAACAAACAGCAAGTCTAGAAGATATCAAAGAATTTAATGAAATGATAAAAAATAAGGCTTCTCAAATTAAAAAGGCAATTTCAGCTCCAACAAAAACAGAAAATCAAGTAAAAGAAAAAACAGATTGAACTAAAAATCAGGCATAAAAAAGATGAAAATCGAGTAATTTTAGAAAAAAGCAGTACAGTTTAATTTGAATTCAAAAAAGCATAATTATGAAAATTGATGGTAGTAAGATCATATTTGGTTTAGGAGTAACGGCTGCAACTGTTACTGCAGTAATGGCACTATACTTTTCAATTCGTTAAAGATAAATCATTAAGATTTGATTAACAATTAATGTCAGCAACTAATGAATTTAAAATTACACAGATAGTTGATAATGGACAAATTATACAATTAACATTAATTGAAAATGTTTCAACAGAACCAATTTCACAAAAACAATTAATCATTGAAAATGTATCGAAAAAATTAGATGCAGAAACAAAAGAACAAGTAATGCCATTATTAGAAGCAATTTTACAAGCACAGCCAACTGTAAACATGAAATCATATCAACAAACACAAATTACAATTTCGATGCCAAAATCAAGATATGATGGAATGGGAAGACCACAAGTTGGAAATACAATAAATGTAGATTTAAAAAAAATCTAAAGTTTTGAATTTACTTCATCAATAGTGTGTAAGGGTAAAGAACATGAAAAATCTTTACAAACAAAAACTGAAGTTTGTTCTTCAAAAGTTTTCCCAGAAAAGAAAGGATAAGCAGAGAGTTCATTTAGCTGTTCAGAATTTTTAACACTTACCATGATAGAGTTAGGCAAATACAAAGTAAATAGAGAATTACAAAGTTCAGAATTTTCAGAATTTATTATGGTAATTTCAACAGGTTTTTCCAAATACATAGAAATGGTGTTTAAGAGATATCCAAATCCAAATGGATTTTCAGCTGCCATTTGTGCCTGAGATTCCATAATTTTAAGGGAAATATCAAGAAAAGACTGCTCTTGAGACAAATGATACAAGCGTAACATAACAAAGGCAGAAACAGAATTTCCAGATGGTAAAGATAAATCATAATTACTTTTTGGGCGAATAATTAGTTTTTCATGATTGTCAGAAGTCATAAAGAAACTACTATTTTCTGAATCCCAGAAATGTTCAATTAAATGACGACCCAATTGTAATGCAAGTTTGAGATATTTTTGATCAGGTTCGATTTCAAAAACATCCAATAATGAATTAATGAAATAGGAATAATCTTCAAGATATCCATTAATTTTTGCAGTTCCATTTTTGTATGTTCTCAATAACTTATCATCAACATAGAGATTTTTTTCAATAAAAGAGATGCAATCTTTTGCTGCATCAAGATATCTAACATCATTTGTTACACGATAACCTTTTGCAAAAGCAGTAATCATTAATGAATTCCAAGATACTAGGATTTTATCATCTAATCCAGGTGAAATTCTTTTTGAACGTACTTCCAATAATTTTTTTGAACAAGAATCTATAATCTCATGAACTTTTTGCTCAGATATTCCAAAATTAAATGCAATTGTTGAAGGATTAAGATTATTACAAAGAATGCTATTACCTTCCCAATTACCACCATCTGTTACATCAAAATAAAGACAAAATATTTCAGCATCATTGCCAAGAATTTCTTTGATTTCACTTTTAGTCCAAACATAAAATTTGCCTTCTACACCTTCAGAATCTGCATCATAAGCAGAATAAAATCCTCCTTCAGACGAAGTCATTTCACGTAAAACAAAATCAAGAGTTTTTTTTAGCACATCTAGATAAAATGGATCTTTAGTAATTTGGTATGCTTCACAGTAATTTACAGGCATGAGAGCATTATCATAAAGCATTTTTTCAAAATGAGGTACTAACCATTTTGTATCAGTTGAATAACGATGAAATCCTCCTCCAATTTGATCAAAAATTCCGCCATTTGCCATTTTTTTCAAAGTTTTTAATGCAAACTCATTAAATTTTGGTAAATTTGCCATTTTTGCATAGCGAAATAGAAATGAAATATTTGCAGCGTTTGGAAATTTAGGAGCTGAACCAAATCCACCATACGTAGGATCACCAAGTTGGAATAGATTCATTGCAGCTTCATCAAGCAAAGGTCGTTCCAATGTTGTGGGTTCTGAAATTTTTTCAGTTTTATGTAAGGCATAGATGAAACTTTCTGCAGATTTTTCAATATCCTTTGGTTTTTCTTTCCAAGCTTGTGCCAATTGTCTACAGATACTTCCAAATCCTGGTCGTCCATACGAATCCAAAACTGGAAAATAAGTTCCAACATAGAATGGTTTTTGATCAGGAGTTAGAAAAATACTCAATGGCCAACCACCTTGACCCGTAGCAATTTGACAAACTTTTTGGTAAATATCATCAATGTCAGGACGTTCTTCACGATCAACTTTGATGTTTACAAAATGTTCATTCATAAATTCAGCAACATCATCATTTTCAAAAGATTCATGAGCCATTACATGGCACCAATGACATGAACTATATCCAATACTCAAAAAAATTGGTTTATTCTCATCTTTTGCTTTTTTTAGTGCTTCATCATTCCATCCATACCAATCAACTGGATTCTCAGCATGTTGTAGTAAGTAAGGACTAGTTTCATGAATTAAATGATTTTCAACCATAATTAATCAAAAGAGTTTTGAATATTTGTACCTAGAGAGAGTCAACCCCATATTCCCTTCCCTTCAGTTAATTCATAAATTCGTACATTAATTCTTTTGAGAAATTTAGTTTTTGATTTATCGGCTTTTTTATCATGACTGTAATCTTTTTTCTTGAGCAATTCTTCTAATCTTGCCAATTGTTCTAAAGAGAGTTTATCAAATTCATGTTTAGATGAAGAAATCAATGTGAGTAATTTTATACGCTCACGATCTTCTGAAGTAATTTCAGTCATACACTAACTTACATTATTTTTAAAATAAATCTTATCTTAATTCTAATTATTTGTCAGAAAAAAATAAAACAGTATATTAAAATTCAATGAAATTTTTTTTTATTTATGGAAAAAATGCGTGCAATGGTACTTTCAGAATGTGCAAAAATTGAAACTAAACCTTTGAAATCAACTGAAATAGACAAGCATAAGATTGAAAGATCAGATGAAATTTTACTAAAAATTGAAGCTTGTGGTGTTTGTCATTCACAGCTTCACGGAATTGAAGGAGATTGGCAACATATAGGAATTCCAGCATCACTACCAATTGTTCCAGGACATGAAGTTGTTGGCAAAATAATTGAGATTGGAAAAGATGTAACTAAATTCAAAATAGGAGAAAGAGCTGGAATTACACCACTACTTGAAGCATGTAAAAAGTGTCAATATTGCGATGAAGGAAAAGAGTATCTTTGTGAATCATCAAAAATTACAGGAGAGACATTGAAAGGAGGTTATTCAGAATACATTACAGTTAGACAAGATTTTGCAACTAAGATTCCAAATGAAATGAAATCAGAATACGCAGCACCTCTATTTTGTGCAGGAATTACTGCATACAAAGCAGTAAAAGCAGCGGAGCCAGAAATAGATAAAAAAATTGGAATTTTTGGAATTGGAGGAGTAGGTCACATGGCAGTACAATTTGCAAAAATAGAAAATGCCAAAGTTATTGCATTTTCAAGATCACAGAAGCATTTGGATGTTGCAAAAAGATTAGGAGCAGCAGATACAATGATTTTTTCAAATCAACAAAAAGAATTTTTAGATAACTTAAATCAAAAACATGGATTATTAGATGCTGCAATAGTATTTGCTCCAGCAGATATTGTAACAGATACTGCAATAAAATCAGTTAAGAAAGGAGGAACAATTGTCATTGCAACAATTGGAGAAAGACCAGAATTCATTGCATTTGAAGAAAAAACAATTAGAGGTACATTGATTGGATCTACAAAAGATATGGAACAAGTAATCAAAATATGTAATGAAAATAAAATTGAAGTAATTTATGAAACATTTCCTTTAGAAAAAGCAAATGAAGCTTTAAAAAAATTAAAAGATTCAGAGATTGATGCAAGAGCAGTTTTAGTTCCAAGTATTTAGAGGTCAGATAAGAAAAAATGAATTGTAAAAGATGCCATCATACAGATGAAGCTCATGTTCCTGATCAAGAAAGTAAATTAATGATAAAGTTAGGAAAATGTAAAATTCCAACATGCACATGTTCACAATACATAAATCCAATTGAGGAAATTGATGAAGATTTATTGTAAGTTTAAAAAACACTAAATTATTCCTAAATCATTTAATTCTTTTTGAATTTCTGAATCAACTCTTGCACCAGAACCACATTTACTACACATTCCTGTTTCATCAGGATCTTCAGACATTTTTTTCTCACATTCTACACATTTGTTTATTCCCTTCTTGAAACCCATATTGATTATTCAAAAGTTTCATTTAGATAAATATTTGCAAAAAATCATTATAATTGAAAATTAAGTAATAATTCATATACGAAACAGACGTTTCAATTTCATGGATAAACACAAACCATCAGATGAGATGATAAAAGATCTGGACAATTTACTATCAAAATTAAATGGAATGGAAATTGTAGCATCAGATGATTTTCAAAAAAATTCAATTAAAATAATGAGAGCACTAATTGAAGGACAAATGCATTCAATTAATGAATTTCAACATATGAAAAAGGCATTAGATTTACTTACTTTACAGTTATTTGATGTACAAAATAAAGTTAAGAGTTAAGTCTAGTATCACTTATTCCACAATTATTACAACGATATAGATTAGATTTTTGCAGTTTCTTTTCCAAATTCATTTCATTACCACAGCAGGCACAAGGAATCTTTTCATAATCTTCTTTAGATTCATCATTCATCTTTATCTGATTCCTCTGAATCTTTATCTGATTCCTCTGAATCTTTATCTGATTCCTCTGATGCCCTTACAACATAATCAGGTTTTGGTTCAGATATTTCATCAACATTACAAGGAGGTTTGTACTGAGCTAGAATTTTTTGAATTACGTTTTGTCTTTTTTCATTACTTGATTCAAACATGGGCAAAATTGCCAAATACAAGGATTGTTCAGTGGCAGATTTTTGTAACCAACATTTGAATTGTTCATGAGATGTAAAAAATGATTTTTCTTCAGTTTTTTGACAATCCCCAACATATAGCATTTCAAATTTATCTTTGTTTCTAGCTAAGATCAAATAGACCAATTTTTCCATTGGAGGTCCCCATTCAGATAGAGGAATTGGTCCCAGAAACTCATATTGGAGGATTTGAATGCTCAATGAAAGTAATTTGAAGTACTTTCTTTTCTTTTTATCGGAAAAAAGACTCTAGTGATAAGATCAAACAAGTAAAAATGACTTGAAAAGATTAAATTCAAGCCTTATCGATTTCACGTAAATGAAGAAATCCAGAAATTTGAGACAAGTTGGATATTCAATGATCTTAGTATCAGCTAGTCTATTGGCAGTATTAGTAATCGGACTTGCCATTGGAGAAGATGTATTATTTGCAGATAACATGTCAAGAGAATCTACAGCCCATTTTAACGAGTGTAAAGCAAATGATTTCAAAACAGATGGATGTGAAACTTACTGGGACAGAATCAATACACCAATTTCTGGAATTTATGTAGATCTAGATAATTAGTCTAAATTTCATTAAAACTAAAAATTATTTTTAACATCATTTGCTTTATTTTGATAAAATTTTGCTTTATTTTCGTCATTTAATTCATTTAGAAAAATATCTGCTAGTTGTTGAGGAGGATAAAAATCATCAGGTAAAAGGGAACATAATTTTTCTAGACATTCAATTTTCTTTTCTAAATTAGATGTTTCAACATAACATGTGTATAATTCAAAGTAAATTTTAGAGTCATTAGGGTTTGATTTTGATTTTTTTTCTAATTCCAAAATTTTTTTTTCCGTTTTTTCAAGGGAAGAAACACTTGGAATATTTTCTTTTATTTCAATACTTTTTTTAAATTTATCAAGAAATCCCATAAAATTATAGATATACACTAGAAATTAAGAATGTCTCTAAAAATTATCATTTAATAACCATTAGCAAAATCAGATATCATATTCTTATCTTTAGTTAAGCGATTCATTGCAAAGAATGCACCACCAACGATTCCAGCTTGATAAAAAGTATATAGAAATATTCCAGAAGAAGTAGGATCTGATTTTGTAAAACTCAAAGCAAGAACCGTAACAAAAACAAAGGTACTAGCACACGAAACTAACCTATTAAGAAATCCTGTATCTAAACCAACAATTCGTTTTGTTGCAGCTGCCATCAAAGTAATACTTGAAATAATTAGAAAAGTAACACCACCATTTGCCATTACAAATGTATGAACCCATGTTAACAAACCATCATCAAAAATGGAAACATCAGGCATTACACTACCTCCATTAATTGCAAAGTTTACTGAACTAAACATTCCACCCATTACAAAAAAGAATAAGAATATTTTGACAATTGATCTTTTGATGGGACTTTGAATTTCAGATGGATTCACAGCTCGTTTAGTAATTTTAATTCCGTAGAGAAATCCTACTGCCATTGCAGGAATGAACATTAAATTAATCAATATAGGAGATTCTCGATTAATAGCATCAATCTGAGGATGAAATATCAAGAACAATAACAGAGCTAAGAGAGCTGATGATGAAAATAATATCAATCCAAGATATTTGTGCCCAGAAGACTCAGATTGGCCACTCCAATTATACATTTTATGTTGTCATAAGAAAATGATTAAAAATACAGCCCAAAAATGATTTGCTCATTGAATCAATTCTGTTTACCCTTTTTAATGGAAATTGGTTGAAATAGTCATGGGAAAAGGATTTTCTATAATTGTAATTGGAAGCATAATTTTCATTTTTGGACTAATTTTTGATTTGCAAGGTCAGTCAATTATAGGTCCAGAATCATCATTCATGTATGCCAATCCAGATTGGATAACATATGGAATTCAAATAATGGTAATAGGAATTTCAATGATAGTACTAGGCATATTGTTAAAAATTCTAAAAAAATAATCCATTAAAATCCAGCATCAATAGGATCACTGGGTTTCATGATTTCTCTTAACAAAATTGTTGCAAAAGAACCACGAGATAATGAAAATTCAACTGTATTTTCCTCAGACATATAATCAGTACAATGAATTGCTGCTTGTCTAAATCCTCCTTCACTACTTACTTCTTGCATTTCTTTGATGAAAAAATCCTTTGGAGTTATTTCCTCTTCAGTTAAAATTTTTGAAATTGAATAATCAAATCGGGTTTTTTTGTAATAAGAATAACCAACAAAAGGTAATGCAAGATATTGTTCAACTCCATCTTTGAATTTTCCAATAATACTTTTTGAATCAAAACAAACATCACCAATTCCAGATTCAAATAAATTTTCACCGTTTGAAAATGCAATACTAAGAGACTTATTGAAAATATAAGATTGATATGCTTGAATATAAAATCGTCTTAATGATAAAGGGATTGCGCGTATAGCGCGTATAGAATCATCATGTTCAATCATTTCTTTTAAAACAATTTTTTCAATGTCCATTTGAGAAGGAACTTTATCAAAATATTGTACATAATTGTTTTTATCAGAAAGTTTTTCACGAATTTCTGTATTTTCTGTTGAATCATAAGAAGAAGTAAACGAGAGAATTAATTCAACAGCACTATCAAAATCTCGTTGCAAAATTGCCTTTCCGATAAGATGAGT
>REGF01000022.1:0-10547 GCA_003702465.1 Candidatus Nitrosomarinus sp.
AATGAAATTTTTAATAATTGATAATTATGACTCATTCGTTTACAACATTGCTCAATATTTGGGAGAATTAGGTGTTGACTGTGATGTATTTAGAAATGACAAAATCACTATTTCAGAAATTAAAAATTCTAATTATGATGGAATAATTATTTCTCCTGGACCTGGAACTCCTGAAGATAAAAAATACTTTGGAATATGTAGTGACGTTATCAAAGATATTGGCCCGACAACTCCTATTTTGGGTGTGTGTCTAGGTCATCAGGGAATTATTGATGCATTTGGTGGAAAAGTTACTAATGCAGGTTGTGTTAGACATGGAAAGACAAGTCAAGTTGAGCATACTAATTCTGAGTTATTCAAAGATGTAAAAAATCCCTTTAGGGCTACAAGATATCATAGCTTAGTTGGAGATAAAACAATAATTCCTGATGTTTTAGAAGTTACAGCAACTGCAAATGATGATGGAGAGATAATGGCAATTAAACATAAAGAATTTTTAATTCAGGGCGTACAATTTCATCCTGAATCTATTATGACTGAAGATGGAAAAAAAATTCTTGGTAATTTCATTCAACAGGTAAAAGAAAAATGATTTCAGAATATATTTCAAAATTGGAACAAAAAATTGATCTTACATATGACCAGATGAATGAAATAATGTCTGAAGTATTATCTGGTAAAACTACTGATGATCAAAACATGAGTCTCTTATCTAATTTATCCAAAAAGGGTGAGACCGATGATGAATTATTGGGAATGCTTGATAAAATGCAAGAATTATCTCTAAAAATTACGCCTAAAAATGAAGGAACTCTAATTGATATGTGTGGAACAGGTGGGGATAATTTACAAACTTTCAATATTTCTACTACGGCATCTTTTGTAGTTGCTGCTTCTGGTGGAATTGTTGCAAAACATGGTAATAGGTCAAGTTCAGGGGTTTCTGGAAGTGCTGATATTTTTGAATATTTTGGTTATGATTTAAATGCAGAGCCATCAACAGTTGCAAAAATTCTTGAAGATTTTCAAATATGTTTTATGTTTGCACAAAAATTTCATCCTGCAATGAAAAATGTTTCATCTGCAAGAAAACAATTAGGAACTCGAACTGCATTTAATTTACTTGGTCCATTGTCTAATCCTGCCAATGTAAAAAATCAATTAGTTGGTGTTTTTTCAAATGAATTTCTTACTAGATTGCCTCAAATTCTAAAAAGAAAAGGGGTAGAAAATATAATGGCTGTAAGATCAAATGATGGAATGGATGAGTTTTCTACAAGTTCAACAAATTCTGTATGTATCTTAAAAAATAATATCGTTACAGTAAATTCAATTGATCCTGAGTTTTTTGGTTTGCATAAATCTTCATTAAATGATATTAAAATACAAACAAAAGAAGATGCTGTTCAATCATTTGTAGGTGTCTTGAATAATAATGCTAATCAAGCAATGATTGAAACTACTGCACTAAATGCTGCTGGTGGCTTATTGGTCGGAAATGTTGTAGATAGTTTTGAAGATGGTGTAGAACTTGCATTAAACACAATTGAAAATGGAAAAGCGATGAATTTATTGGAGAAATTTGTGCGTAATGTTGGAGATATTGAAAAATTAAAGGAGATTACTGATGGCTGAAAATATTTTAAAAAAATTAGTGAATAACTCACAAATGGCAATTGATGATGGAGTCTATGAGATTGATGTTAATTTACCAAAATCTAATCAAGATTTTCAACAAATCATTAAATCTAATATTCATGCAACTTTACTTACTGAAGTAAAATTTTCATCGCCTTCATTAGGAAAAATTAGAACTCTTGGAGATCCTAGTAATATTGCTAAACAAATGATTGAAGGAGGTTCAAAAGCATTATCTGTTTTAACTCAACCTCATTTGTTTAATGGTTCTCCTGATTATTTTGTTCAAGTAAGAAAAGCAGTTGATGTTCCAATGTTGATGAAAGATATTATGATTGATCATGTTCAAATTGACGCTGCAAAAAAAATTGGGGCTGATTACATGTTGGTAATTCAATCTCTTTTTGATCAAAAATTTCTTACTGATATTGATGATTTCATTGCATATGGACATAAACAAGGTTTGAACATCTTACTTGAAGTTCACACCAAGGAAGAATTTCAAAATGCATTAAAAACTGATGCAGATATTATTGGAATCAATAATAGAAATTTGGATACTTTGGATATTGACCTAAAAACTACTGAATCTGTTTTATCTGGATATGAAAAGTCAAGAATAATTTTATCTGAAAGTGGAATTAATGCCCCAGAAGACATTCAATACTTAAAAAAGTGTGGAGCTGATGCATTTTTGATAGGTTCAAGTATAATGAAAAGTGATAATATTGTAGAGCAGGTAAGGAAATTGGTGAATTCATATTAATAAATTGACAAAAGTTATGTTTTCACAAAATTAATTCTGATTTTAACAAAGAGGGTTTTTGAAGTATCATGATGTACTGATGGTAGATGGTACTACTATGGATTGGAATTGCAGCAGGGATTATAATCACGACAATACTTATTGTTAAAGCCGTAAAGACAC
Organism: Candidatus Nitrosomarinus sp.; assembly: GCA_003702465.1. Lineage (GTDB taxonomy): Archaea > Thermoproteota > Nitrososphaeria > Nitrososphaerales > Nitrosopumilaceae > Nitrosopumilus. The sequence continues at coordinate 2,567 of REGF01000022.1, forward strand.
CATCCCGTGATGTTATGGGAGTAGAACTACAATGCAAAAAGTGTGGTTCTAATACAAATGGATTAAAATGTCCAAAGTGTGGAAACAAATCTCAAAAATTCGGAGTATAATCAAATAATTTTAGTCTAAAAAAACGAGTATTACATTGTCATATGTGATTTTAGGGCGGAGTGAGTTTTTTTGATAGGACATAAGTACTATCGAGAAGGGCTCAAATTACAAATGAGTACATTAGGAAAAGTTACTGCAATTGTTGTTCTAATATTTGGAGCTTGGTTTACAGTTGTTGGCATTATTATGCCTGAAGTAAGATTTGATTATGTTAGGATTGCAGCTGTTATTTTGATAGGTTTTGGTATTGCTATTGCACTGTTAGATAGAAAATTTAACAGAAAATAATCTCACAATAACTAACCAATGTTTGAAATACTAGTTATTGTAATAGATAGTATGTGTGGAGACCCATTATCAGATATTCTATACTTGGCAATTCCAACTGTATTATTGGGTGCTGGAGCTTTCTTTATGATGGGAAAAGACGGACGTAAAAAGATAGAAGAAATTTTTAGATAAGCATTTTCGTGCCTATTTTTCAAGAATTATTCATAAAGAATCCAACAATAATTGTATCACTAGTTTTTGAGATTGAGTAGTATTTAATATCGGAAGTGGCAACTTTTGAATGATACAATATTGAAATATCCTAAAAATGGTAAATTTGGAGAATTTGGTGGTCAGTATATCCCTGAAACACTTGTACCTGCAATAGAGGAATTAGAAGAAAATTATTTGAAATTTAAAAATGATAAAAAATTCAAACAAGAATTAGATTATTATTTGAAAGTCTATGCTGGAAGACCCACTCCATTATACTATGCAAAAAATTTATCTGAAAAATTAGGAGGTGCAAAAATCTATCTAAAAAGAGAGGATCTTTTACACGGTGGTGCTCATAAAATTAACAATACATTAGGTCAAGCACTTTTAGCAAAAAAAATGAATAAGAAAAGAATCATTGCAGAAACTGGTGCAGGTCAACATGGTGTTGCAACTGCAATGGCTTGTGCTGCATTGGGTATGAAAGCTGAAGTGTATATGGGATACAAAGACACAATCCGACAAAAACAAAATGTCTACAGAATGAATATGTTGGGTTCTAAAGTTCATCCTGTTAAATCAGGTTCTAAGACATTAAAAGATGCAATAAATGATGCAATACGAGATTGGATTACAAATGTTGAAACAACATATTATCTATTAGGTTCTGCAGTAGGTCCTCACCCTTATCCTGTTATGGTTAGAGATTTTCAAAGTGTTATTGGAAACGAAATAAAATCTCAAATGAAAAAAATCAATAACAAAGAACCTGACACTGTCATCGCTTGTGTTGGTGGAGGCTCTAATGCAATTGGAACTTTCTATCCATTAGTAGATACAAGCGCAGAAATTATTGGTGTTGAGGCAGCAGGAATGGGATTAAAATCAAAATTACATTCAGCTACCTTATCTGCAGGTAGTAAAGGTGTTTTACATGGAATGATGACTTATTTGCTTCAAGATAGTGAAGGCCAAATTACTGAAACTCATAGTATCTCAGCTGGATTAGATTATCCTGGTGTTGGACCTGAACATGCCTATTTTAAAGACACAAAACGTGTAAAATACCACTCTTCAACAGACAAAGAAGTTTTAGATGCCTTTTTGACTCTGACCCAAACTGAAGGAATTATTCCTGCATTGGAATCTTCACATGCAATTTCTGAAGCAATGAAGGTTGCCAAAAAAAGTAAATCATCAGAATCCGTAGTTGTCACACTTTCAGGTAGAGGTGACAAGGACGTAGAAGAAGTCCAAAAATATCTAGATGCTGCTAAAAATAATTAATTGTTTAAATATTTTTATTATTTTACTGATTGAGCAAATTCTTCAAGTTTTTGTTTTTTCTCATCAGGTGTTAATGTTAGAAGCCCTTTCCACTTTTCTTTCATTTCTTCTTTTTGTTTTTGTTTATCTTCTTCAGACATCATGTCCCACTGTAATTTTAATTGCATAAAATGCATTATCATTGCTGCTTTGTCCTGAATTGATAACGATTTCCATGCTTCTCCCATTTCTTTAAATTGTTTTTTCTTTTCAGCAATTTGTTCAGGAGTCATTCCTTTAAAATAATCCTTCATTTTGTTGTCGTATTTGTTATTTTGTTTATTATCAGAATATCTCGTCCTTTTGTTTGAGTCTTGATTCTTTGAATCTGTAACATAAAGAATTTCACCATTTCCTGCATCAACTAAAACTTTTTTGTATTGATGATCATCATTTGAAACTACAATTTTGTAAACTAAAAATCCGTTAATTGATGAAAGTTTGCCATACATACTTTTGCTATCTGAAATTTTCTCTTCAGCTATTGTCATTGCATCTTCTAAAGAAATTTGAGCAAGTTCTGAATTGAATTCACTTCCTACCGGAATAGTTCCTTCAATTTCTGGATATTCAGTTTTATCCCAATATGCAAATGATGGAGATATTCCTACACTAGAAATTAATCCTACAATCACTAGTAATGCTGCAATTTTGACAATATTCAATTTAATAAAAAACAATTTTGGAACTATAAAAAACGATCGTACAAGTTATTCTAGTTTTTACCACTAGAAAATTAAATTATTTTTTATTTTTTAATAATGCTTCTTCAGGGGTTTTTTCTTTATTTGATTCCCAATGCCAATTATGATGTTTTTTCCAATGTTTATCTAATTCATCTGTTGATGGGTCGTTTCCCAATGGACTTCCACACAATTTACACTGTTTCATTTTTCATTTTTTCCATTTTCTTCTTTTTTGTTTTAATTATTGGATGACATTGTGCAGGTAAATTTTCATCATCCATGTAAAAATTTGATTCATGGTTTTTATTTATTCTTCTGCATTGAGTGTATCAGGATCATTATTTCCTGGTAAATAATTATCTCCAAGATTATTTTTCATTTTTTCATCAAATTCCTCTTGTAATCTCGTTAGATACATTTCGGCTTCAGTTTCATCATCTGGAATTCCTGTATCTATATCATAATTGAAACCTGTAGCAAGATGATAAAATTCTTCAAAAAATTCTTTACAATCAATTACATCTGCTTCTCTGTCTATGGATATGACTAAACAATCTCTATCTAATCTAAAATTCAGACATACTTCCTCTTCAATCATGGTGTCTACAATAATTGCCATTAGATATGATACATTGTTTTTACTCAAAGATTTGATGCCTTTATCTGCAATCCATAATTCATCATTTTCTAGTAAATTTTCAAACGTTCTCACTACAACATCTCTAACATCTGAATCTAAATGAGCTGATTTTGAATTCCATAAACTCTCATCGTACTTTCCTGGTTCAACATAAAGCATATCAAAAGTTAATTCAGGATTTAATTGATCAAACTCCCAAACTTGTTTATTTGTCCACATTGGTGAAAATTCATTAATAATTTTTTTAGTTAATTGATTCATACTCTTATTCTCAAACTTCTCTTGTTTAATCTTATCCTTAATCATTAGTTGATTTTAAAAATTCTAATGTACACTCTGCTAATTGTTTATCTGAGTGTTTTTTTATTTCATGCTTACAATTTGGACAAATACCTTTTTGATTATCTATCAAATCATCATTGACTTGTTTCATACAACATTCCATCAATTCTGAAGTAGAATGTGACTCCATAGATAATTTACAAGTTGGACATAAGGTCATTTTTAATTTGTAATATTTTTGTACTAATTAATTGTATTAATTTAAAAAAGATTATTTTGCCATAATTGAAAATCATTATGAAAATAACAAATACAGACCTACAGCTGAAGCAGCTAATGAAATCCCCATCCACGCATAAAATTTACTATTCATATTTTCTAATAATATGTCTGAAATTAATACTTTAGAATCATGAAAACAGGCAAGTTAAACTACCATCATCGACTCTTTGGGAGTTACATTGTGATTTAACCAGTACTGATCCTGTTCTCGTGAATCTATTGTTTTAGGTTTCTACAAATTCTTAAAATAAAATGTGTCGTGTTATTTGCTCAAAATGGGTTAAAAAAATTATCCATTTTTTTAATCAGGCATAAATTTACTAATATTTTCAAATCAAATAATTTATTGTCTATCTAACTACGAAAAACTAATGATTGAGCATGAGGTAATTCATTGGTCTGAAACTAATTTGCTAAATGTTTCTAATTTTATGGCCGAACCAAATCCTGGTATTTTTGAAGATTCTCATAGCGTAATAAAATATGGATTTACTTGGATAGTAAATTCTGAACAATTTGGGGCTGAGGTTGTTTTTTCAATTGAAAATATTCAACTTAGTGTTGAATTTAATCCTCTTTTATCTTGGATTCGTATGTCTGAATTTAATGATGACTTACTAAAACATGAACAAGGGCATTTTGATCTTGCTGAAATAATTAAAAGACAATATCAAAAAATATTTGAAAATGAATTTTATCATAAACATTTTCCCACTAGAGGTCAAAATGATGCTCAAAGAAAACAATTTGCTAAAGAAGATTCTGGTAAAATGATTTCATTAAAAATTGATGAATTAAATTCGTACTTGAATCAAAAACGAAATGAATATGATGAAGAAACAAATTATGGAAAAAATATTTTGGAACAAAAAAAGTATGATGATATTTTCAATAAATTAAGAACATAGTAACTTATTGATTTTTAATAATTTTATTTTCTGGAATTGAATTGATATAATTTACTAAACTACGATAATATTTTAAATGAAAATTAATGTCTTTGATTTCTGTTTGCTTTAATTCTTCTAATTCTGGACCAAAATCTCTTTTATCTGTTTCAATTGTTTGTAATGTTTTTTCATTAACTTCAATCATGTGAAAAAGACTATGCAATACTTCTCCTTTTTGAAGTGTTCTATCACATGATTTTTGTAATAGAAGTTCAACCCAATCCATATTTTTTGTTTTAAAATTATTATATGTTCATCTAAATTTGATTTATTCTGACTCTTACTCTATTTTTTTTTAGTAATTTTTTGAGGCTAATTTTTATTTAGTTTTTTCTTCCTATCCTTAATTTCATTAGTCCTTTCTCTTTCTGAATGAATTTCTGAGTGTTGATACAAGTCTTCTTTTGAATCAAATATTTGATCACAATAGTAGCATTGATGCATGCAGATAATACGTCAGTATCATTTTTATCAGTTTCATATTTTTTTATAAATAAAATCAATTTTTGGAGAAGTTTTGAAAATTCTATAAAATTAAAATTATTTAATTTTGTATAATTTTTTACTGTGTTTGTAATTCTATTTCAGAATTACATGATGGATAATTTCCTGTTTCATTTTTTATCCTCTCAATTAATTCTAGTTGTTCTTGTTTTTGATTATCTGTAAAGATTCTTTGGTAGAATGCCGTTTTTTTCATACAATCATCTGAATTAAAATCTGTATCAAATAATTCAGTAAAAGTTTTTTCTAAATTGTCTGTCTCTCCAACAAAAATTGGTTCTTTACTTCTATTATACAGAACATAAATTCCAGAAGTTGGTTTTACAAATTTTGCACTTTCTAACCAAACTCTCATTTTATCATCAAGTAATTCCATATCATTTCTATTTACAATTAATATTAAAATGATGATGAAAAATTTTGTATATTACAAGAACCTTCATGCTTTTAATACCTAAAACCGAGATGATTAATCCTGTCTCTTATAGAAAAATTTCCCGATCAATTCATTCCTAGGAAAATTCAAAAAACTATTCTTGATGAAATTGAGTCAAATCTTAAATCTGGATACAAAAAAATTGTCCTTTGTGCTCCAACTGGAGTTGGTAAATCTTTAGTTGGTGCAACAATATCAAATTATTTTGATAGCTCATTTACTGTCACTGCATCAAAACACTTGCAAGATCAATACATCAAAGATATTCCTTTCTTAAAACCTGTGAAAGGCAAACAAAATTTTCCTTGTTTAAAACTAATGTCTGCTGAAAAAGTTGAAAATAATAGACGTGCAATGCGTTGGGGTTTAACTTGCGACAAAGGTCAATGTCAAGAAAGAGTAAATAAAAATGGCAAAGAAATTGTTCAAGTTTGTGATTTTAAACCTACAATTAAGCAAGTAGAGGAAAATACCCAAGATGCTTTATCTTGTCATTACTATATGCAAAAATATGATGCATTAGTTTCAAATCACTCCTTATGGAATTACCATGCATTTTTTACAATAATGAAATTTAATAGAAAATTATTTGAAGATTATCTTGATAGAAAAGTCACTGTTTTTGATGAGGCTCATAAAATTGAAGACCAAATAATTCAATTTGTGGGATTTGATATTTTTGCAGGACAGGTTGATGAATGTAATCTAAATCCTGACAAATACAATTTCAGTGATTTAGATTCCATGATACAATTAACTGATGATATTGCATATTCTTATGCTAAAAAAATCAAAGATATCAAAGAAAGCCCTGTTTTTCAAAATAATCCTGATTTTGAATTAATTACAGGCTTGGAAAGGCGTTATGATAGAGCTGCTCAGGCTAAAATTGACATAATTTCTGATAAAGATAATTTCATTGTCAATGATCCTGTTAAAGATATCAACGGAAATTTTCGAACAATATCTGTTAAACCAATAGATGTCTCAAAATTTGCAAATCAATTTTTTGATACTGACTATCAAATTTTTATGTCTGCAACAATCGACAAACTTGGTTTTTGTGAAAATATGGGTTTGGAGAAAGATGATGTTGCATTTGTTGATACTCCTAAATCTCCTTTCCCTTTGGAAAATAGACAAATTGATCTTTTGAATATTAGAAGACTAAGTTATGGCTCAACTGAAGAAGATGAATTAGAAGTCATTAAAACAATTGATAGAATTTTAGATGAACATTCCAATGAAAGAGGTTTGATTTTAACATCTTCTATACCACGATGTCAAAAAATTATTCGACACTTATCTCCAAAAAACACTCAACGAATTAGATTATGTCATAGTAAAAATAAAGATGATAAAACTCAGGATGAAATTATTTCTGAACATTCATCAGATCCTACTGGTGTATTGCTATCCTCTTCTTTGTGGGAAGGTGTAGATCTCAAAGATGATTTATCTCGTTTTCAAATAATCGCAAAAGTACCTTATCCAAATTATACTGAAAAAAGAACCAAGGCTAAAATGAATAAATTTCCATTATGGTATACTTCTCAAACATTAACAAAATTATTGCAAGGATTTGGTCGTTCAATTCGTAGTGATAAAGATTGGGCAAAAACCTACGTTCTAGACACTGCAGTCAATAACGTTTTTTTCAAGGCTCAGCAAATGATTCCTAAGGCATATTATGATGTTTTAGGAATGGATGAAATTTAGTTTAAAATAATTATTTAATTAATTTCGTAGAATGTCTATACAAATCATGAAGATTTTTTCCATCCAAATTTTGTTTATTTTCATCTAATTCTGTTTCATGTAAAATTTCATCAAAATCATATTCTGGATTATCTTCAATTGAGTTTTCTTTATTTTTATTATTGTTACTTGATTTGTTTATTTTTCTCAATTGTTCTAAAACATCATTATTGCAATCATGCCAAAGTTTTATTGATTTATCTGAATTATTGATGAACTCAGGTGTTTTTTCAATCATATTATTACTCATTGTTAAGATTTGTTTAGCTAAAAACAACGGTCTTGTATTGACATCTTGAAATTCATTAAAACAACTATCACATACTTTTATGATATAATCCGAATTGATTTCCCTGATGATTTTATTTTCATGTTCACAATTATAAATTTCTGAATTTTCCAATAACATCACTACTATTTTTTGTATTTTATTACTTGTTTATTAAAAAAATTATTTTTTTAATTGCTCACTTGCATAGTATTCCAAACAATTTGGAATCCATGCATGTATGAACAATGC
>REGF01000022.1:10557-16068 GCA_003702465.1 Candidatus Nitrosomarinus sp.
AAATGCTCTTTTCCAATGATGAACATATGATACATTGTTGTTTTCTAAATGTCTCATAATTCTCCCAAAATTAACCATTATTTAAAATTTAATATTACTTAATTATAATTATATAAATTAAGTAATACTAAATTATTTGATTAAATGTGAGAATGGGAAAAACAATCACATTAAAATTTCTGTCAAAAAATAATCTAAGGATTTGGATAAGTTACTGCCCCTTTAGCAGCTGAACCTACAAGTGTTGCAAATTTTGCTAATGCACCGGTAGTGTAATTTGCTTCAGGTTTTTTCCAATCTCTTTTTCTATTTTCTAATTCTTCGTTTGAAACATGAAGATCAATAATATTGGTTTCTGTATCGATTGTAATTTTATCTCCATTTTTGACTAATGCAATTGGACCTCCAACATATGCCTCAGGTGCTACATGTCCTACCATAAATCCACGAGTACCTCCAGAAAATCTACCATCTGTAACCATTGCAACTTTTTTACCTAATCCTTGACCTACTAATGCGGCAGTAGTAGCTAGCATTTCTCTCATGCCTGGTCCTCCTTTAGGTCCTTCATATCTAATCACTACTACATCTCCTTCATCAATTTCTCCTTTAGATACTGAATCAAATGCTAGTTCTTCTCTATCGAATACTTTTGCAGTTCCTGTAAATTTAGTCATTTCAACACCTGCTGTTTTGATTACTGCTCCTTCTGGTGCAAGTGTTCCTTTTAGAATTACTGCAGTTCCTACTTCGTGAAGTGGATTTTCAATTGATCTTACTATATGTTGTTCTGCTTCTGGTAATTTGAATTCGTTAATGTTTTCTTTTATTGTTTTACCAGTTGCTGTAATACAATTTTCATTTAACAATCCTTTATCTAATAATTTTTTTAAAACAAATGGAATGCCTCCAATTCTATCCAATGATTCCATTACATAATTTCCCCCTGGCTTCATGTCAGCTAAATGCGGTGTTTTCTTTCTAATTCTTTCAAAATCGTCATATGTTAAATCAATATTTACTTCATTTGCTAATGCAAGTAAATGTAATATTCCATTTGTTGAACCGCCAACTGAATTTAACATCATTATTGCATTTTCAAATGCTTCAAAAGTTAAGACTTCGCGAGGTCTAATATTCATCTCCAATAGTTTTGCACATGCAACTCCTGAATCATAGACCATTTTATTTCGTCTATCATCTTCTGCTGGTGGACTTGCACTTCCTGGTAATGCTAAACCAATTGCTTCTGAAATAGATGCCATTGTATTTGCTGTAAACATTCCTCCACAAGATCCTGCATTTGGACATGCTACATTCTCAATATTTTTTAAATCCTCAAGTGATAATTTTCCTGCATCATAAGCTCCAACTGCCTCATACACATCTACAACTGTGAGCTCTTTTCCATCTAACATTCCTGGCTTAATTGTTCCACCATAGACAAATACTGATGGGATGTTTAATCTGGCCATTGCCATCATTGTACCAGGTAAGCTTTTGTCACATCCTGCAATCCCAACTAATGCATCATACTGATGTGCTCTAACCATTACTTCAATTGAATCTGCAATAATTTCTCTAGAAACCAGTGATGACTTCATCCCTTCATGTCCCATTGCAATTCCATCACTTACTGCAATTGTTGAAAATTCTCTTGCAGTAGCTCCTCCGTCAGAAACTCCTCTTTTAGCTTCTAAAGCTAATTGTGGAAGATGAATGTTACATGGTGTTGCCTCGTTACCCGTATGACAAACACCTATGAATTGTTTAGATAAATCGTTATCGTTTAACCCCATGGCCTTATACATTGCCCTGTGTGGGGATCTTGCGGTTCCTTCAACAACATTTCTACTGGATATTTCCATAATAGATGATTTCCATAGTGGTATAATTTAGACTTTGTTGAAAATTCTTCAATCTAGAAAATCCTCATTTTTTTATTTTATCAAAACGCTTAAGTTGAAATCATTTTTTACTTATTTCATGTTGTTTAAACTTCATAAACTCAAATGTGATAATGGTCATTATACCAATGCAGTAGTTGCTGAAGGTGAAACTTTGGAAGAAAATTTGAAAAAATTTACTTTGAGAAGTATGTGCAAAAGCTGTTGTTTACCATTACATGAATGTTAGAAAATAAGTTAAAATTCAATCATTTAAATTGTAAAAATTCTGGTATTCAGCATGTCTGATGATTCAAAAATTGAACAAAAAGCTCTTGCGTGCCCAATTTGTCAAAGTAATAAAGCAATGATTGCTGGTGAAAATGTTAAACTAGGTGGAAAATTTGAAGATAAGGAATTTTTGACAACTGAACTTACGGTTCTAAAATGTACAAAATGTGGTTATTTTATGTTCTTTGATAAAATGGCCCAGTTTACTACCAAAGAAGAAGATAAATCTTAGTTAATTCACAAGTTGAATTCTGCGAACATTTTTTCTAAATTCTTCATTTTGGAAATGTTCTTCGCACACAAGCCAAATTAACTCATTATCGTCTCTAGTTCTAAATTCTACAAAATATTTTTCAGTATTATCACAACATCTTTTCATTATTGTTCACCTTTCTTACAATAGTTATGAAAAATATCTATTTAATAATTTCCTGATTTCCTACCTGTTTCAAATATTCTTGTATTTGATCATCGGTTTCTCCACCAAATGTAATTAGAATTCTATCATCTTCCATAATTTCATATGATCTAATGTCTGTGACCATTTCATCATTAATGAAATATTTCAATGAGTACTCATCATTGGTACAAAATTGTTTTCCATCTGGGAATATGAAACATTGATCATCTATTCCTATATTCAATGAATTAAACAAATATTCTAATTCAACTCCTGTAGCATGTTTGTGAATAGTTGAACCATCTCGAGATTCAAAGTGTATCCATGGTGATTTTATTTGATATGCTGGTGCTGAAAAATCAAATTCATCGCCAAATATTTTTACTAAAATTGCTGCATGTGCATGGTCGCTTCCTAATGCTCCTGCATTTTCTGGACCACCTGGTGCTTCAACTGTCATATTCATAAACAGAAATCCTGCATATCCTACAATAACTGCAATTACTCCTAAAACACCCACTGCGATTAGGGTTTGTTTTCTCTTTTCAGCTGAGTGTTTTGTAGCATAATTCTCACGCTTAATTTCACGTTCTCTTCTTTCTTTTCTGCCCATAACCGTTCAAACTCTAAAATTTACCCCTATAAAAGATTCGATATAAACAATAAATAAAATCAAAAATCGCATGTAGGTATGGCTTGTATTTTCTGTGATATTGTAGAAGGTAAGCGTGATGGTCATATTATATATGAAGATGAGAGTCACTTGGTCTTTTTAGATAAATATCCTATTGATGAAGGCCATACTTTAGTTATACCAAAAAAACACTATGAAAGAATTACAGATATGGAACCAGAAGATGTTGGTAAGATCTTTACTTTGGTACCAAAAATTGCTAAAGCAGTTTTGTTAGGTGCTGGTGCTGATGCATTTAGTTTAGCTCAGAATAATGGAAAAGCTGCAAAACAAATCATCCCTCATGTGCATATCCACATAATTCCAAGATACAACAATAAGGGAACTGAATGGACTAAACGTCAAATTCCTGCAGATGATGTACTTGCTGAATTAGCAGGAAAAATAAAATCTGCTATTATTTAGTGTGTCCTGGATTGTATCTCAGAATTGCTCCAACTTTTCCTAAACTTGCCAACATATTTCCATGTTCTGCACTACCTGAAATAACTTCTAATTGAGTTCCAGTTTTTGCAGCAAGAATTTGTAAATAATCTACAATGTCTTGTTCATTAACTTCTACATCCATTGATTTACAATCAGGACATGGATTGTTTTTGTATTCTGTTTTTTTAGGAATCACTAATTGTCTTTCCACAATTTCTTCTTGAATTTTTTTACAGCGTTTACATTCTGCCTCAACTCTATGTAGATTTGTATTATCTGTAATTAGTAAAGTCTGTACAACATTATTTTTTAGAAATTCTATTACTTCTTGTAAACCGTATGAACCTTTACCTGTATTTGTATTGATTTCTCTAAACAAATCTTCGATTAATTTCTTTTCTTCAACTAATCTGAAGTTACCTAAAATATCTCCTGATTTTGCAAATGCTTCTCTAATTCCTTCAGCACCAGAATAACTTGCATCTATTGTATTGATAATGTTATTTTGTAATCTGTATTCTAAATAATTTCCATTAATGAAATCTTCTTTTGTTGGTCCAGGTCCAGAAATTATTATTCCTTTAACTGGATAAATATCAATAAAATATTCTCTTGTAGTTTGTGCAACTCGATTGTAAAAATAACTTAATTCCATCTCTCTTAATTTTTGAAATCTTTTTGCAGACTGACCACCTTGTCTATGTTTTCCTGCTACACCTGAACCTGTTTGTGATAAAACTTCAATTTTATCTCCATGTAATAACCCCCAACCTGCATCTTTTGCATCAATTGACAAAAATCCAATTAGATTATCATCCTTTAACATATCCTTTAGAATGTCTACGTGAAAATGATCATCACATCGGTAAAGATATTGATTCAAATCTTTTGGGGGTTCAATTTCCCAAGCTGTAACTACTTCACTACCTAATGGACCTCCTTCTTCTGGGGGCAATGCTCCACAAAAAATTACTAATCCTTTTTCAGGTGTTTTTTTGTACATCTTTAATTTTGAAACTACTTTTCCAAGTGAATCTACAACATGAGATCTTGTTAAATCTGATTTTATGTTATCAGCTGTTCCTTGTTCTTGTTGTAAAGTTCCAATAATTTCATGTAATTGTTTTCCTTTAGGAATGTACACTGTAATTAATTCTGTACCTCTACCGGATTTTTTTGATAATTCTTCTAATGTCTTTCTAATTTTGTATAGTTTAACTGAATCCTGTTTTTCAATATTGATTTTAGCCATTCATTAAATGTCCAAATTCTTGGATATTAATCAATACTGCTTTAGAGAATTTTTTATTGGTTTAATTCATCAAATGTTTTCAAAAATACTTCTAATGGTTGATTTCCTCGGATTTTGATGATGTTTTCATTATTAAATACTAAAAATGATGGTGTTGCATCAATTCCAATATTTTTTCCAAAATCATAAAGTTCAGTTACTTTATCTTCATACTTTTGATCATCTAAACACTGATTGAATTCATTTATGTCTAATTTTACTTCTTTTGCAAATTCAGTTAATGCATCTCTTGTAATCCATCCTGTTCTTTCACCTCCCCAATTTTTGTATAATTCATCATGATATTGCCAATACTTTTCTTGATCATCTGCACAATAACTTGCTTCAGCAGCAAGTTTTGAATCTGGACCGTTTAATGGAAAGTCTTTGAAAACTATCTTAACTTTTCCACTTTTAATAAAATCCTCATTAATTACACCTAATGTGTCTTGATGAAATTTGTAACAATACGTACATTGATAGTCGCCCCATTCTAAAATTGTAATTGGTGCATCAAGTTCTC
>REGF01000090.1 GCA_003702465.1 Candidatus Nitrosomarinus sp.
TCCTTTAAAATCAGATGCAGAATTTATTTCAGAATTAGGATGTACAATAAAGCTTGCACCTCCACTTGCAGCTCCAGATAAAATTTGGATATTTTTATTTTCAGAATTTAAGAATCCGTTAATTGCAGGTCCAGGTCCAACATATGCAACATCAACAGAATTTGCAAAAAGGGATTCGATTACTTGAGGTCCGCTATCAAAAATCCTACTTTCAATTTTTGTGTCAGGATTAATATTTTCTAAAAAGAATTCTTTTTCAATTCCAACAATAGGTATTACATGTCCAACATTTGGAAAATATGCAATTCTCAGATTATTTTCATGTGATTTTTCATTTGAATTCAATACAACAGCAACAATTGAACCTAGTACAATTACTGCAATTCCAATAGATAGTATCATTTTGGTTGTCATAAAACAGCGTTATATTCGGTGGTTAAATAATCATCGAATTTTAGCTCAAGCTAGTCGTAATTTTTTTGAAAAAAATGAGAAAATTAGCACATCACAAAAGATAAATTCCAAAATGCTGCGGAAATATTGTTTTATGACTCAAAACGGAATTCTTGCATTTTCAGGAGGATTGGACACATCAGTGGTTGTGAAATATTTGCAAGAAGAGCATGATATGGATGTAATTACAGTAACAGTTGATGTAGGTCAAGGTGATGATGCAAAAAAAATTGCCGCAAAAGCAAAAAAACTTGGAGTAAAAAAACACTACAATATTGATGCAAAAAAAGAATTTGTTAAAGATTACATTTTTCCAGCAATTAAAGCAAATGCACTTTATCAAAAAAAATATTGTTTAGCAACAGCTCTTGCAAGACCATTAATTGCAGAAAAAGTTTTAGAAATTGCAAAAAAAGAAAAAGTTACTTCATTAGCACATGGTTGTTCAGGTAAAGGAAATGATCAAGTACGTTTTGATATAACATTACGTTCTGGTTCAGATCTTCCAATTATAGCACCAATTCGTGATAAAAATTTAGACCGAGATACAGAATTAAAATTTGCAAACAAACATGGAATTGAAATAGATTCTGTTGCTAAAAAATTTAGTATTGATCAAAATTTATGGGGACGAGCAATAGAAGGAGGAGTTTTAGAAGATCCATACAACGAACCACCAGATGATGCATTCATTTGGGTTAAAACAAAAGACTTACCAGATAAACCAACTTATTTAGAAATAAAATTTGAGAAAGGAATTCCAATTGAAGTAGATGGGAAAATTAAAGAATCACAAAAAATTATTGAGTATATCAATAAAAAAGCTGGTGCAGCAGGTGTTGGAATAATTGATCATATTGAAGATAGAGTGGTAGGAATTAAATCACGTGAAGTGTATGAAACCCCTGCAGCAACTTGTTTAATTGAAGCACATTCAGATTTAGAAAAAATGGTTCATACAAAACATGAGAATAAATTCAAATCAATAATTGATGATGAATGGGCACATTTAGTGTATTCAGGATTATGGCAAGATCCACTCAAATCAGATCTAGATGGATTTATTGAGACATCTCAAAAACCAGTATCTGGAACCGTGAAATTAAAAATGTACAAAGGTAGTTTGAGAGTTGTAGGAAGAAAGTCAAAGAACTCATTGTACAGTCACGATATTGCTACTTATGGGGTAGAATCAACATTTGACCAAAGATTAGCCAAAGGATTCGTAGAATTATGGGGAATTCAGTCAACGGAAGCTAATAAATTACAAAAGAAAAGGAAATCAAAAACATGAACTGTCCAGAATGTGACGCAGAACTCAACATCCCAGAAGATGCCGCAGTAGGAGAAATAGTCTCCTGCCCTGATTGTGGAGCTGATTATGAGATTTCTAAGAAAGAAGGATCAAATATTGAGCTCAAAGAAGCAGAAAGCGTAGGCGAAGACTGGGGAGAGTAATGTCGAAAATTAGCATTGTTTTTGACCGTTTAAGAACGGAAGAAAAGATGCTCCAAAAGGAAGCCGCCGAATTAGGCCATACCGCAGTAATGCTGGATGCCAAAATTACGCAAATCAACACAGATACTAAAAAAGATGATCTAGATTTAGGAGATGTTGTATTAGAAAGATGTGTTAGTTATTTCAGAGGTCTTCATTTTACATCAGCTTTAGAATTTTTAGATATTCCAGTTTTAAACAAATTTGATGTTGCAAGCATCTGTGGAAATAAGATGTTCATGACATTATTGCTGAAAAAAAATAATATTCCAACTCCTAAAACATATTTTTCATTTTCAAGTCAAAGCGCTACAGAAAATTTAGAAAAAGTAGGATACCCACTTGTAATAAAACCAGTAATAGGCAGTTGGGGAAGAGGAGTTATTCCAATAAAAGACAAAGATACGATGGATGCAGTTGTAGAAGTTAGAGAAATTACTGATAGTCCTCATGATAGAATTTATTATTTACAAGAAGTAGTAAAAAGACCACCAAGAGATATCAGGATTATTACAATAGGGGATGAACCAATTGCAGGAATGTATAGAAAATCATCAGGCGGATTTAAAACAAATATTGCATTAGGAGCAGATCCTGAAATTTGTGAAATAA
The DNA here is from genome assembly GCA_003702465.1 of Candidatus Nitrosomarinus sp. Lineage (GTDB taxonomy): Archaea > Thermoproteota > Nitrososphaeria > Nitrososphaerales > Nitrosopumilaceae > Nitrosopumilus. The sequence goes on from REGF01000090.1 coordinate 2,563, forward strand.
CAAAAGAAATGGAAGAATTAGCAATTAAAGCATCAAAAGCAATGGGCGGAGGAATCTTAGGAATAGACATGATGGAAGATGAAGAAAAAGGAATAGTAGTTCACGAAGTAAATAACACTGTTGAATTCAAAGGATTAGCAAAAGTTGCAAAAAGAAACATACCAAAAGAAATGATTGAATTTGCTTTAGATTATGCTAGAAAATAATCCACCGCATTACAAATTATTCAAAAATTAAATTATCAATTCTTTTTTAGTTTTGACAATAAAGCAGAATAAATGAAAGGTAAAATTGTTGTTACTTCTGCATGTAATGTTGCTTGACGTGCAATTTTTGTAACCTTCCCCCAAGAAATTGCTTCTCTAACTAATGCACCACTTAGACTACCATCAAATTCCTGAGCTGTTGTGATATAGAATGCATAATCTAATCCTTCTCTATATTGATTCCACCATAATGTATGATGTTTAGAAATTCCACCACCAATCATAAATGCTCCAGATTTTTCTGCTTTGAAAATATAACCTGAAAGTAAATTTGCATCTCCAACTAAGTCTAATTTAAAATCACTATGGTTTTGTGCAAACATCCAAATTTGACTTCCAACTGCACCATCCATTATTCCAGGTACAACTACACTAATGTCATTTTTGTAAGCCCAATAAAGAAAAGAATCTTCCCCCATATGTTTTCCAATCATTTTACAAATTTCAGCAGTTGTCATTTCTTTTACTCCATTTTTGTATTCTTCTTCAAGAAATGACTGCATTTTTTCTTCTATTAACGGTCCATAATTATCCATTGGAACTAATACATTTCCTAATCTATGGATATTTTGATCTGCTAATTCATTATCATCCATAGTAAAAGATCCTTCATTATAATTTGAGAAATGTTTTGCAATATCATGATCTAGTGCACCACAAGTAGTCAGTACTACATCAAACCATTTGTTTTTGATCATGTCTTTGATGATTCCTCTTAATCCTGTTGAAACAACTGCCCCTACAAATGAGACAAATTTTAAACAGTTTTCATCAGATATCATTTTTGTTAAAATATCTAATCCGTCAGAAAGATTGACAGATTCAAAACCACCTGACTGAGATAATTCATCAAAAATTTTCTCAATTGAAGTATCAGAATCAATTTCAATATCTTTTACAGGACGACCAATCT
>REGF01000023.1 GCA_003702465.1 Candidatus Nitrosomarinus sp.
CATGATGGAAAAAACATGCATGTCAAAATGAATGACGATGTAAAATTCGATATAGGATTACATGGAATGTGTACATATGATAAATTAGCTTTAATCAAAGATTTCATAAAAGATTCAAAAATAATTTACGGCAATCCACCAAAAAAAGAAGAACTTGAAAAAGAATATGACATGATAGTTGATTGTACTGGATTCCACAGAGTATACTTGCCAAAAATGAAAGAAGATTTCTTTTTACCAACTTATGAATACAAAGTAGAATATGAAAATGGAGTTCCATATGATGACTTTTACATTGAACCTTTCCCAGGAATGTCTGGATACTTTTGGTATTTCCCATTAGGTGAAAAATGGGCACATATTGGAGCAGGAGATTATAACAAAAATCACATTAAAGCAACAGATGCATTTCTTAAAAAACACGGCGGTAAAGTTCTAAAAACTAAAGGACGTCCAATTAGACTTGCAACACCAGATAGATGTAAGCCATATTATTCAGGTAAAGTTGTAGGTGTTGGAGAATCAATTGGAACAGTTTATGCTCTACTTGGAGAAGGAATAATTCCATCTATGCAATGTGTAGATATCTTTGTAGAAAATATGCATGACTTTGCAGCATATGAGAAAGCTGTAGAAAAACACTTCAAAGTTTATGCCAAAGTTTTCAATTTCGTTAGAGCAAAAATTCACAAAGACTTTAACTTTTTCAAAGCATTACCAGACTTTATGGCAATTTTCCGTTACATGAAAAAGAACGAAGATAGATTTGGAATGGATATTAGAATTGCAGATTTACTAAAAGTTGCAAAAGCCTAAGAAAAACTTACAGAACTAAATCCTTCTCTATTTGTTCGATTACTTGCCATGTTGTAATCATAGATAGTTGTAGAATATGCTTGTAATTCCTCTTTCATTTGATCTAAATTGTCTGCAAGATAAAATCCAGGACAATCACCTGTAAATTGATAGGTTGCATGAACACGTGCTTTACCCCCCTCATTTTCTAGCCAACTAGCAAATGGATACAAGTAACATACTCCAGGTCGGTCTGGATGCATACTACAACCTCCCTTATCATCTAAGAATCTACACGAGATATGAGTTCCATCTTCTTCAGGAGTCTCATCAGTTTTTCTTTTGAGATTAATGGTAGTCATTGTTGTCATTTGACCAGAAGGACCAGGCTCATCATAAGTTACAGTTAGAGTCTCATTTTTGATAAATTCAGCAGTGTTTTTGTATTTCAAACCCTTGCCAATTGTAATTAGATCATCAGAAGTTAGTGGCAATCTACCTTGTCTATCACAGCAATTATGGCAATCAGGCCAAAAGCATTTCCATAAAATATATTTTTTTTCTGAATTAAGAAATGGAACATGAAAAACGACATCTTTGACTTTAATTGCAAAGTCAGATACATCAGTAATTTGGCCCAATACGAATTTTCTTAAGATAGGATCAAAATCCCAATCCTTTTCTAGCAAATCTAATGATTCTTGAATTTCTTTTTGAGACAACTATTAAGTTATAACCGCTTTTGCAGATCTTATTAATGTTGAGTGAAAAAGGCAAATACGCAGCTGCAACAGAAAATAGAAGATTTGTTTGGTCAGAAATTATTTGGCCACTAGTTTTAGAAATTAATGATATTACGTTTTCATTAAAACAGTTTCAAGAAAAACGTGAAAAAGTTTGTAAGGAAAAAAATACAACAATTACAATTGCTTCAAGAGGATTAGTTTCACTTGTTCTAAAAGGAATTTTACTAAGAGAAAATGATACGTATTCAATTCATTACAAATTAATTCCATACATGCGATTAAAAGCAAAATGTGATTATGCAACTGCAATTCACGAAGTTAGAATAAAATAATTTCCAGTAGCCCGAGGCAGATTCGAACTGCCGTCTCCGCCTATCCACTCATGAGATCCAGAGGGCAGAATCCTTGACCGCTAGACTATCGGGCTACTTGATAAAAATTCAGGTAATTTAGAATATAATGATTTGGTGAAAAATTATTTTGTCAAAAATCTAACGTGATGCTTGTGCAATACGTTCTAACTCGTGCTTTTTCTTTACAGATGGAGCATTGGTATCATTAGATGCTGCAAGCATTAATTGTTCAGCCATATGTTCCTCAATTGGTTTAGGATTTGAGAAAGTAGCCTCTTTAATTGCATCAGCGATAAATTTCAAAGCCAAGTCAACTCTTCGAATTGGAGCAACGTCAACTGATACGTGGTAAACAGTACCACCATATACAATTCTGGTTGTGTCTTCGTTTGGAGCAGAGTATTCTACTGCTCTAACTAAAACTTCAACAGGATTTTGTCCAGTTTTTAATTCGATTATTTCAAAAGCAGTTTTTACAGTATTGATTAATTTAGCTTTTTTACCAGTCATTCTACCAGTATTTTTTGCGTATTTTTTTCCGAAATGCATTGTCTTGTTGATTAATCTCTCAACAATGTTTACGTCAGCTTTGTTGAATCGTTTGAGTGCTGAACGACCATAAGTATAAGGTAAGATTTGTTTTCTTAATGAAATAGCAGTTTTTAATCCAGGATCTTTTACTTCAATGTTTGATAAATCCCATTTTCTAAATAGTAACAAATTTTTTGTCTCAGCCATCTCTCTATCTCCTTGGTTTTTCCTTCTTTCCTATTACTAATTCATGTAATGATGTACCGTTAACTTTAGAAACTTTGAATCTAACACCAGGAATATCTCCCATTGCACCGCCTTGTGTTGCACCCATTCCTTCAATTGTAACTTCGTCGTGTTCATCAATGAAGTTCATTGCACCGTCTCTTGGTAAGAATGCGGTAACTGATTTACCATTTCTAATTAATTGAACTCTAACACATTTTCTGATAGCAGAGTTTGGCTGTTTTGCTGCAATACCTACTTTTTCTAAAACAATTCCACGTCCTTGTGGTGCACCTCCAAGAGGATCTGCTTTTTTATCAATTCCGAGTTTTCTTCTTTTGAAAGTAGAAATTGCCCAGCGTTGTTTTTTCTTTTTAGTAGTTAGTACTCTACCAGCAAATAATCCAAGTGGTGATTTTCTCATATTCTATAACTCCATTGTTGCCCTTTCAGGACTGTTAATCAATACACTTCCAATATCAAAATATCGTTTAGCTAATAATCTTGCTTTCTCAGCATTTCTTCCTTCTCTACCAACTACAATTCCTTTCTTTCTTGGATCTACCATAACAATTGCCTGTTTTGTCCCGTCTGCTCGTGTATTTATTTTTACTTCAGAAATTAGTTTGTTATTCAATAAATTAGACAAGAATTTTGCTGGATCTTCATCAAATTCAACAAGTTCAACATTTCGTTTTACCATATTTTGTAAGGATTTGATATGCATACCACCTTTTCCAATGGCCAATCCCATTTTGCCAGTGTTTACTACAAAAATTACTCTATTTTGTTTTTCATCTTCAATACAGTCTCTTGCAACAGCACCAGTAACATTTTGAAATAGCGACATCATTCGCATTTGATCAGTTGATAGTTTGATTGATTGTGCCATAAGAATTCCTTTTTATCTCCAGACCAAAAATGTCTCATTTAAACTTAGGTTAGACAAATAACAGCTAGTCATTTTTTTCCTCAGTTTTTGTATCGTTTAAAATTGATTTGATGTTTGCTTCATCAATTGATGTAAATGAAATTGTTGAAATTCTAAATTGTAAGCCGCACAATCTACCCAGTGCAACTGAAGTTCCTTGAAAGTTAACGAGGGGGACTTTTTGTTTTTTTGCATCAGATTCAATTTTCTCAAGCATTTTTTTGTCTACAGATTGAGATAATACAATTAACTTGGAATTATTTACAGAGTTCAAAACTTCTTTACTACCCATAGTTAATCTATTCTCTTTACGGGCATCCTTCAATGATTTCTCAAGTATTTTACTCATGTAGTTTCCTTATCACGATCGTCTTGACAGGCCTTTATAGGTTTATTGAAAAAATATTTCCAAGTATAAAAAATCATTTAAAAATTATTTTTGGATTTTATAAAATCAATCAATTATTATCGAAGTTATTAAAGGTGGACTTAATGGAATCGATTCATTTAGCGAATTCCACACATAAGTTTCTAAAATATAATTATCAGATTTTTCAGGAATCCAAGATTGAGAAATATCTAAAATTTGATTTGGAGAAAGTTTTCCCTTTATCCAAGATAAGGAAATTACAGAATTTTCAGAATTTTTAATTTGGAAAAAATAGACAAAGTCTTGTTCATATGTTAATTGATTTTCGATTGTACCAACAATTTGCATTTGTGTTTCAGATACAAGAGAGTCCAATGGGTTTCCAAAACCATCAGAGAAAGAAATTGTTGAAGCATGTATTCTATCAATTGATGGTATAGAGTAATCAACAGTAGCAGAAGTTTCTATAGAGGTTTCATCAGATTTTGAAAATGGTTTTGGTAAAGTGTAATCATCATATTTTGCAAAAATATTATCTCCAGGTAATACATAAAGTCGATTTCCACTAGAGGTATTTGTTGACAAGCTGATATTTGCTATAAAATCACCAGAACGCTCAGAAGTTTCTGTTGCAACAACTTTGATTCCACTATTATCAGAATCTGAAAAAACTTCTACTGTAATTGTATCAATTGCTTCAGGATTCAAATTCATATCAGGATCAATTACACGAATTTGCACTGAATCACTTGTAAGAAAAATATTTTTTGAAAATTGTATTACTCCCATGTTCCATGTAATTGGAATTGATTCTGTTAATACAATACCGTCAGCAAATTCAAATGAAATTGTTATTGAGTCATCATTTTCAACTTGCAAAAATCCATTTGTTGGTCCAGTGCCAGAGGTTTTAGGATTGGTATCAAAAGTTCCATCACCATCAACATCATGTAAAAAACCAGTTAGAATTATTTCACCTGAAAAAATTCCAGAGCCTGAAGAAGTTTCAGTTAACCTGTATGGTTTTAAAAAATTTTCACCTGATGAAATTTTAATTGGATGAGAATCAGTTTCACCGATTGAATCAATTTGATTTGAATTACTATTCCAACTTGGAGCAACAATAGAAATTATTATTTTATCTGTCCAAGAATATTTGGGTTTGTCAGTATAAATTGGTGCAAAGGGTTTTTCATAATCAGGAATGGATTCAGCATAAACGGGAGCAAGAATTAACAAAAATCCAAGAAAAAATTCGTACACAAATTAAATTCGTTAAAATCAGATTTAATGTTTGATGATAAATTTTAGGATTTATCAGTAGGTAGAGATATTGCCAAAATATTGTCACCACGTAACAATACTTTTCCAAGACTAACATGTTTTTCTTCAGAAATGTCTTCGGCTTTGTCTAATGTTAAATTCATGTGGATGTCAAAATCTACTAAGTTACCTTGAACTGTTTTATTATTTCTTAAACGAAGTAAAACACTCTTTCCTTGGCAACTAGTCATTAATGTAGAAATTTCATCAGCCATAATTTTCACTTAATTTTATTTCTTCTTGCTCACTTGCATGTACAAATCAACAGTACCACTTCCAATTGGGATGTTACTTCCAACAATTACGTTTTCAGTAATACCTCTAAGTTGTTCAATTTCTCCTCCAAGTGCTGCATGTGCAATTGTTGGTACAGTAATTTCGAATGCTGCTCTTGCAAGTACACTGTCTTTTGTTCCAGCAATTCCGTGTCTACCAATTTGTTGCATGTAACCTCTTGAGCACATCAAGTCAGATACTAACATGATGTATCTACTATCAACTTCTAATCCTTGGTCTCCTAGTGTATTATTGAGTTCATCAATTAATGCAAATCTTGCAGCTTCAATTCCCAAAGTACCTGCAATTTCAAATACATTGTTTGTTCTAACATTTGTTTTATCAATTCCTTTAACTTCTAAGACTTTGGCAATGTTTGAACCAGTTGTTTGAATTACCCATTCATCATCTTTTTGAACTAAGGTAACACGTTCAATGTCTGGAACACCTTTAACAGTTGTATTAAGAACTTTATTTCTAATTGCAATTGCAGTTGCAGTATCAACTTCTTCAACTAAGTTCAAAGTGATTAATTCACCAGTTACTTCCATCTTGAATTTTTTATTAGAAGAAAGTGCGGCTTCAACTTCTGCAACAGAGCAACCTCTTTCGCGGAGTCTATTCTCACTTAAGATTAATTTGATATTTGTAGCATAATCAGTTTCAGTATCTGCAATTAAAGCACTAACTTTAGTTTGTAAAACATTTCTTGCAACTTCAATTGCTTTTTCTCTATTTCCTTTGTTCTCTTTTTCTAAGTAAATATCCATTGTTGGAGTAACTGGTTTCTTTCTAGCATCAACAAGTTCAATTAATCTTGGAAGACCCAAAGTAACGTTTCTTTCTTTAATTCCTGCAAAGTGGAATGTTCTCAAAGTCATCTGAGTACCTGGTTCACCAATTGATTGTGCAGTGACAATACCTACTGCTTGTCCAGGTTCAACACGTGCTTTATCATAAAGTGAAAGACCTTTTTTACATACTGCTTCAATTCCAGATTTACTAAGACCAGATTTGTTTAATGCATCACTTACAAGTTTGGCTAATCTTGGACTAAATGTTTTAGTGTATTTTTTAGTTAATGTTTCAATTTCTTCTTTTGTAGCTTTTGCACCAGAATCAATCATAGCTTGTGATGCTGCTAATCTACTTGGATTAAATGCCTCACCATGGTCACTTTTCTGTACATCAATTCCATCTTCACCATAAAGGAATTGAACAATGTGTCCGTGAGGATCTCTTACAGTTCCATCATATTCTAATCTAATGTGTTCTAAAGCATTGATCAATCTACGCTGCATGTAACCACTTTGTTGTGTTCTGACTGCAGTATCTACGAGTCCTTCTCTACCACCCATTGCGTGGAAGAAGAATTCTAATGCAGATAATCCAGTTCTGTAATTTGATTTTACAAATCCATGTGCGTCAGGATTACTGTCATGTTCTTTATAGTGAGTCAATGCACGATTTGCATAACCTTCATTCATTCTGTTACCTCTTCTTGATTGTTGACCTAATGCTCCAGCCATCTGACCTACGTTAAGTGCTGAACCTCTTGCACCTGTTGTAGCCATAATTTTTCCAGCGTTACCGTCATCAAGTGAATCATTTGCAGTATCACCTGCTTTAACTCTGGCTTTACCTAATTCATTAACAATGTAAGCTTCAAGTGCTTCTTCAGCTTTCATACCTCTTGTAAGTTTCAATGTACCTTTTTCGTATTGATCAGTTAAGTCAGCAACAACATCATATGTTTCACTAATATCATCTAGAATTTTTTGTTCATCTTTTTCTGGGACTTCCAAGTCACCATAACCATAACTAAATCCATAGTGAGTAATGAATTGTTTTACCATAATTAAGATAGAATTCAAAAAGTTCTTTCCAACTGCATTACCATAATCTTTAGTAATTCTGTGCAAAACACTTTCTGGTTCTTCTGCACCAATTGATGTCTTGTCAATTACACCACTGATTAATTCACCGTTTTTAATTACAACATCATTTGCTTTTCCACCAGTACCTTTTGACCATTTTGATGTGAGAGTATAATTGAAATCATTTGGTAAGAATAATGAAAACAATTGTTTTCCGGTATATGCGGGACTACCATCTTTTGCTTTTGTTGATGGTTTTGGAAGTTCATCAGTATATCCTCCAAGCATTGCATAGTTTGAAAATTCTTGAACAGACAAAATAGTATCATCTTTAGTTAAGAGATATGCACCAGTTACAAAGTCTCTGAGAGCACCAATAATTGGACCACCATATCTTGGAGAGATCAATTGGTCTTGAACCCTCATCAAAAGAATTGCTTCTGCTCTTGCTTCCTCACTTTGTGGAACGTGAAGATTCATTTCATCACCATCAAAGTCTGCATTGTATGGTGGACAAACTGATGGATGTAATCTGAAAGTTTTTCCAGGAAGTACTCTCACATAGTGAGCCATAATAGACATTTGGTGAAGTGAAGGTTGTCTGTTAAACATTACAATATCTCTATCAGCAAGATGTCTTTCAATCAAATATCCAATTTCGATGGTTTCAGCAATTGTTGAACGATCTTCAACAAAGTCTAATCTAATTTTTACACCATCTGGTCTTACAATATAATTAACACCTGGGAATTTTTCTGGTCCATTAATGATTAATTTTCGCATTCTTTCAATATTCCATTCTGTAACAATTTCAGGAATAGTTAGTTTCATTGCAACTGCTTCAGGTACACCAACTTCAGACAAGTCTAAGTTAGGATCTGGAGAAATTACAGTTCTACTTGAAAAGTCAACTCTCTTTCCAGAAAGTGAACCTCTGAATCTTCCTTCTTTTCCTTTGAGTCTTTGAGTTAAAGTCTTTAGAGGACGTCCAGAACGATGATGAGCTTGTGGAATTCCAGAAACTTCATTATCAAAATATGTTGTAGAGTGGTATTGTAACAAATCAACTAAGTCTTGAACAATTAATGGAGGAGTTCCTGCTTCTTTACTTTCTTTTAGTCTTTGATTAACTCTAATGATATCTACCATTTTGTGTGTCAAATCATCTTCAGAACGAATTCCAGTTTCAAGAATAATTGAAGGTCTTACAGTAACTGGTGGGACAGGTAATGCTTGAAGAATAAACCATTCAGGTCTTGCAGTTACAGGATCATAAGACAATAGTGATAAATCATCATCAATAATTTGTGAGAATCTTTCTCTAATGGTAATTGGCAATAATCTGTGTTCACCAATTTCTGTTTTTTCAACAAAGATTGTTGGTTTTGTAAAGACTAATTCGTATTGTGTTTTTCCACAATGAGGACATTCTTTTGCTTTCTTTGCTTTTTCGATAATTTGTTCAGGAATACGTTTTTGTGAAACTGTTGTGTATGCGGCTTGTGTATCTTTGATTTTTTGGAATGCGTTAAGGTCTTCTTGAGGTACCTTTAATCTAGCACAAGAACGACATGTTGATTGTAATAATTTGTAGATATTATCAATAAATGCAATGTGTAAGATTGGTTCAGCAAGTTCAATATGACCAAAGTGTCCTGGGCATCTTGCTGCAGTATTACCACAAGTTAGACATTTTTGTCCAGGCTCAAGTGTTCCCAGTCTTCCATCCATAAGACCTCCTTGAACTGGCATTCCGTCTTCATCGTAAGTTTCTGGAGCTGTAATTTCAGCAACTGAATATTTTCTAATTTCAGTTGGAGACCAAACAGAAAAACGAATTCCATCGATTGCTTTGATTGCTTGAATAGACATCTTAGAGTTTCTCCTTTATGAGCAATCTTGGTGCAACGTTTAGACTTTGCATTTCTTGTAACAATAATTTGAATGCATATGCTACAGATACTGAAGATACTTTAGCTTTATCTCCACAAACTCTGCAAACATATTTTCTTTGTTTAACATCATGATAAGCAACTAAACCACATCTTTCACAAACATAGACATCAGATTTATCAGATTCATCTAGCAATCTATCTTTTAGAATCATTGAAGCACCATAAGCAATTAAACAATCTCTTTCCATCTCACCAAATCTTAAACCACCACCTCTTGCTCTACCTTCTGTTGGTTGTTTGGTTAACATCTGAACTTGTCCACGAGCTCTGGCATGTATTTTGTCAGCAACCATGTGATGAAGTTTTTGATAATATACTACACCAATGAAGACATCAACTGGGAATGCTTTACCAGTTCTTCCGTCATACATGATTTCTTTACCAGAATATTTGAAATTGTGTGCGTCCATTACTTGTTTTACTTCATCCATTTTTTCTCCAACGAATGCTGAACCATCAAATCTTTTTCCACGGAATGATGCAGCTTTTCCACAAATGGATTCCATCATCATACCTACAGTCATTCTTGATGGGAATGCATGAGGATTAATCAAAACGTCAGGAGACATTCCTTCAGCAGTGTAAGGTAAATCTTCAGCTTTTGCTAAAATTCCAAGTACACCTTTTTGTCCGTGTCTTGAAGCAAATTTATCACCAATTTCAGGAATTCTCATATCTCTTGCTCTAATTTTATACATTTTTCCACCTTCGTTTGATTGAGTCATAACAACAGTATCAATAACACCGGCTTCAGAAGGTCTCACACCAATTGATGTATCTCTTCTATAAGGTCCAGAAGATTCAAACTCTCTATATTCTTCCATAAATCTTGGAGGACTAGTTTTTCCAATTAAAATATCTCCACCTTTAACAGGAGATTCAGCTGCTACAACACCATCTTCTTCAAGTAGTCTATATGCTCTTTCACCTTTGTAACCTCTAACATTATCTTCAGCATTTGGAATTTCAAATGTATCTCTCATTCCACCAGGATATTGTTTTGCTTCAGCATCATAAATTCTAAAGAAGAAAGTTCGACCCAATCCTCTGTCAACAGAAGCTTTACTGAGAACAATTGCATCTTCAATGTTGTAACCATCAAATGGTAATACTGCAACAACACAGTTTTGACCTGCTGGTCTGTCTTCTAATCCCAATAGTTTCATTGCTTTTGTATTAACTGCTGGAACTTGTGGGTATAACATAAGGTGTTGTCTAACATAAGTACTAGTATTCATCATTGGTGTTGAAAATCCTAAGCTTTGTTTTGCCATTGCAGATTCGTAAGTATTTCTTGGAGATTGGTTATGTTCTGGATATGGAATTATAGATGCACCTGCTCCCAAAATTGCTGGTGGGAATACTTCAAGATGTGTGTGTTTCTTTGAATCTTTTTCATCTAATGTAATGTAACAATTCTCTTCTTCATTTGCGTCAATCATTTCTAATACACCCATTCTTAGCAAATCATTCCAGGAAAGTAATTTCTTTGAGATTTTGTCTAAGAGGTCTTGAGTAAGTAATGGTTTGTTATCTTTGATAATTATTAATGGTCTTAAAACTCGTCCAGCATTACAATTAACATACAATCTTCTAGTAGATCCTTCAATGTCAGATTTATGGAATGAAACTCCAACATGGGGATGAATTTTTGAATTTCTTCTAAGGTCTCTTAGAGATTCTGCTAATTCAAGTCCGTCTTTGTAATATCCAATTAATCTACCGTCAACAAATATTCTAGTTCCATCTTGTTTCAAATCATCTTTTGCGTCAAAGAAATGTACTGTTCCAAGATCATATAGTTTCTCAACAATTTCCTCAGAAGGAACATTTACTGAAATAATTCCAGATAATGCAAGATTCTTTACCAAACCACAGTTTGAACCCTCTGGTGTTTCACTAGGACAAATTCTTCCAAAGTGTGTTGCATGCAAGTCTCTTGCTTCAAAGTTTGGTTGAGTTCTACTAAGTGGTGATTGAATTCTTCTAAGATGACTAATTGTGGATAAGTAATTTGTTCTATCTAGTAATTGTGTAACTCCAACTCTACCACGACCCCAGTTTCCTGTTGCAATAGCATTGTTTAGTTTATCAGTAATAATTCCAGGACGAATTGATGCAGCAACTGCATTAATTCCACGTTTTTGACCTGAACGCTCTAGTTGGTATTTCATATCTCTTACCAAGTTTCTAAATGCAGTTCTAAACAAATCGGCAAGCATTTGACCAGCAAATTTGATGACCTTATTTCCATAATGATCTTTATCATCAGGAGTAATCCAGTTGAGTTTTAATTCTAATAATTTACAAGCTGCTTCACCTAAGAATTGTGCTTTCTCTTTTCTATTTTCAGGATGTTTGCCTAAATGAGGTAACAGACCCCAATCAAGTAAAGTTTCAGCACGTTTAATTTGGAATTCTTCAAGCATTCCAGGTGCAATTCTTTTACTGATGTAAACAATTGCATCTTTAGATGTAGGAACATCTCCTGCTTTTTCAAATGAACCTTCTAATTCATCTTGAAGGTCATCTACTAATGAAACAACTGAAGCAATTTCTTTATCAGATTCTAATCCAAGTGCTCTCATTAAAGTGACAACTGGAATATCTACTGGAGAGCCAGGAATTCTTGCAACAATCAATCCATCATTTTTCATTACAAGTTCTAATTTTGCACGGTAACCAACAATTGAAGAATATACTTTAGCTTTGAAAACAGTGTTTCCACCAACAAGTTCTCTATCTACAATAATTTTATTGTAAGAAAGATCTTCTAATCCAACGATTACTCTTTCTGAACCATTAATGATAAAGTAACCACCAGGATCATTTGGATCTTCACCGTGTTCAATTAATTTTTGATTAGAGAAATTATTCAAAATACATGCATTGGATTTTGCCATAACTGGTACATCACCAATGTGAACAAATCTTGATTCCAAAATTTTTCCATCTTCAACAACACTTGCTTCCATCATAACCGGTGCAGAATAAGAAACATTTCTTAATCTTGCTTCAGCTGGAGTGATGTGAGTAATAGAACCATCAAGTTCCATCATTCTTGGTTGTTGAAGTTTTACTTTTCCTAATTGAATTTTGTATGGATATTCAGCATTTTCAATATCAATTTGGCCAACTTCATTAATGATACTTTGAAGTCCTCTTTCTAAAAATTCATCAAATGAATTAAGATGTTGACGTGCAATACCTTCACGTTTTAGAATATCTTGAATTACTGGCCAACGTTTGTTTGAAGGGTCTGCCAAATCTAAACCTCCACCACATATCGATAATAGAGACTTTCACCGGCAGTTGGACTATTTCTAGTGATTTTTATCATATCACCTGGTTTTACACCAAGTCCCAAAATTGCAGGATCATTTACAAAAATTAATGGTAATTCTGTTGGTTTACAATTGTATTTTTTTAAAACTTCTTCAGCTTCAGATTTTGGAATTATTTCATGTTTTGGAACATAAACATGATCTGGAACTAAAATTTGATTTTTCTTAGTTGCCATTTAAGCAGCCCCCAGATCGAACATTAAATGTAATACTAAATAATACACACAAACTGAAAAAAATCACGTTCGGGTTAATATATATCTAATCTGAAACTTCAAATCAAGAGATCATTTTCTTATTGACTCTATTTGCAATATTGGCAGCAATTCCACCAGCAGCAATTCCATTATCAATATTTACAACAGACATTCCCAATGAACAGCTTTGTAGCATAGATGCTAAAGCTGCAATTCCTTTTTCTCCATATCCATATCCAACTGATGTGGGAATTCCGATTATTGGAATGTCTACTAGTGTAGAAACTAAAGTAGCCAATGCTCCTTCCATTCCAGCTGCAACTATAATACAATCAACATCTTGTTCAACCATTTTCTTTAAAATTGGAAATATTCTTTGAATGCCTGCAACTCCAACATCATAACTTGTGACACATTTACAATTCATAGCTTCACACATTAGCCGAGATTCTTCAGCAACCCCAATATCAGATGTACCTGCAGTCAAAATTCCAACAGTTCCTCCTTGGAATTTAATTGGTTTTTTAAATAGCAATATAGTTGAAGAGTTTTTGCCAGTCTTGACTTGGACCTTTAATTTCTTGACAAATAAAAGTAGTTTTTTGTAATCATTTTTTTTAATTCTTGAAACTAGAACGGAATTTGTTTTCTCTAAAGTTTTTTTAACAATTTTTTTAATATCATCTAATTCTTTTGTTTCTGCAAAAATTACTTCTGGAACTCCTCGTCGTTTACTTCTATTGATATCAATTTTTGCAAAATTTTCTACTTCCTCAATTGAATATAATGTAAGAAGTTTTTTTGCATCTTTAGTAGAAATTTTTCCAGATTTTACAGATTCTAAAATTTCATTAATTTTCAATAATTTGTATAATTGATATCTATACTAAAATGCTTAGATTTCAATTCCAGAAATTGCATCTTTTACATTAGCAACTCCTTTATCAAACATAGATCTTTCTTCATCATTAAGATCTAACTCAATAATTTTCTCTACACCGTTTTTACCAATCACAGCAGGTACACCAATTGTAACATCAGAATGACCATATTCACCATCAAGATAAGTTGCAACTGGGATTACTTGTTTTCTATCTCTAACTACTGTTTCAATTATTGCAGATATTGCATTTCCTGGTGCATGAACTGTAGCACCTTTTAGTTCAATGACTTTTGCTGCAACTTGTTTTGTGTTTTGAACAATTTCATCTAATTTTTCTTTTGGTAAAAATGATGAAAGTGGAACACCTGAAACAGATGAGAATCTTGGCAAAGGAAGCATATTTTCTCCGTGTTCACCAATTACTAATCCTCTAATTGAATCTCTTGAATAGCCAGTTGATTCATGAATAAATTGTCTAAATCTTGATAAATCTAACATACCACCCATTCCAAATACTCTACTTCTATCAAATCCAGATACTTTTTGAGTAATGTATGCCATTGGGTCTAATGGATTAGTTACTGGAATTATCATAGAGTCATCAGCATATTTTTTTACATTTTCAACTACACTTTTCACAATTGAAGCATTAATTTTGAGTAAATCCATTCTTGTCATTCCAGGTTTTCTACCAGAACCTGCAACAACTACAACAACGTTGGAACCTTTCATGTCTTCATAATCGTTTGAACCTTTTACTTCTACATCAATTCCTTGTTCAGATAACATGTGATTGATATCCATGGCTTCACCTTGTGGTAATCCCTTTGCAACATCCAGTAACAAGATTTGATCATCTAATTTCTTTAATGCTGAAAATAATGCGGCATCTCCACCAACTTTACCAGATCCAATTATTGTAATCATGAAAATCAGTGCTAAATTTGAAATTATAAATCTAATGAAATGGTCAAATTATTAGGCGAATTTATAAGCATTTTTGATAATTTTTAATCATGGTTATTATCATTGATCCCCAAATAGCAGGAATTTCAGGAGATATGATTCTATGTTCGTTGGTAGATCTTGGAGCTGATAAAAATGAGATAATTAATGGAATTAAAAAAATAGAAAAATTTCTTCCAGAATCAAAGATAAACAAACTAGATTTTCAAAAAATTCAAAAACATGGAATTGAGTCAACTGAATTAATTTTAGAAATTGAGGAAAAAATTTCTGAAAGAAAAGGAGTTGAGATTAAAAATGCAATAATTAATTCTGTTAGTGAACTACAACTTTCAGATAAAGCAAAATCATTTGCAGAATCATGTATCAATTCTTTAATTTCTTCAGAATCTAAAATTCACGGCATATCTGAGGATTCAGTTCATTTTCACGAAGCATCAAGTATTGATACTCTGATAGATATTGTTGGAGTAACTCTTGCATGTGATAAATTGAAATTATTTGATGAGAAAATTGTTTGTTTACCAGTTGCAGTAGGAAACGGAACTGTTAGTTTTTCTCATGGTACAATGTCTAATCCTGCAAGTGCAGTTTTGCAAATTTTCAAAAATTCTAATTTGAAGATTAAAGGAAATAATGCAAATGAAGAATTAACAACTCCTACAGGAGCTTGTATTTTGGTAAATTTGACAGATAATTCAGTTGAATATTACCCATCAATGAATATCAATTCAATTGGTTATGGAGCAGGGCAGAAAAATTTTGAATCATTTTCAAATGTATTAAAAATAGTTCAAGGTAGCCAAGAAATATCCCAAATGGATTCAGTTAAAATTCTTGAAACAAATGTAGATGATGTTTCTGGAGAAATTTTAGGATATTTAATTGAAAAAATTATGAAAGTAGGTGCAAAAGATGTTTCAATCTATCCAGGAATTACAAAAAAGGGGAGACCAACTAACTTGATTAGTGTAATTTGTGATGATGAGAAAGTCGAAACAATCACAGATATTTTGGTGTTGGAGACAGGTACTTTAGGAATT
>REGF01000024.1 GCA_003702465.1 Candidatus Nitrosomarinus sp.
CCTTGAAAAAAAGAGTCAAAACCTTGATCAGTGGTTCTAACAATATTTCAGTTTAATTACTAGTATGTTCAAATTTAAAAAATGCCTCAAACAGAAGCAAGAAAAACTCTAAAAGATGCACCAGTGATGTGGAGACGTATTAACTCCATAGGCGTTATTTTAGACTGTAATTCAACATATGCAGCAAATTTAGGATATGCAAAATCAGAGATTATAGGTAAACCAATTTTTGAGCATGTTCCAAAAGAATCGTGGGAATCAATGAATGATTCACTAAAAATTTGGTTTGAAACAGGCAAAGTGACAGATAGAAAAATTACATTTATCAGACAAGATAAAAGTACGTTTTCAGGATTGCTACAAGCAACGAGTCTTTATGATGAAAAAAATAATTTGATTGGAAGCAATACAGTAATTTTTGATTTAACAAAAATGGATGATGAAAATATTGAAAAATACAAAAAATTTTTTGAGGAATCAAGTGAAAAATTAAAACAGATTAAAGAAAAGGAATATGAAAAATTTGAAAAAGAATCAAAATCAGAATATAATGGATTAAAACAAATGTTTGAAATGTTATTGAAAATAAACTTAAACGAATTAAAATAATTTTTAAGATTTTTCTTGTACTATTTTTTGAATTTCAACAACAGCAGAAATATCTTCCAAGGTACTTGTATCACCAATAGTGTCACCGCTTCCAATTGATTTTAGTAATCTTCGCATAATTTTACCACTTCTAGTTTTTGGAAGTTTTGGAACAAAATAGATTTGCTTAGGCGTAGCAATTGCTCCAATATCATTTCTTATTTTTTCATGAAGGGTTTTTTCTAAAATCACTTGATCAGTTTTAGCATCTTCTTTTAAAACCACAAATGCAATAATTACATCACCTTTAATTTCATCAGGAATTCCACATACAGCTGATTCTGCAACATTTTCATCAGAAACAATACAGCTTTCTAATTCTGCAGTTCCAATTCGGTGTCCTGCAATTTTCAAGACATCATCAGCACGTCCCAAAATCCAAAAATATCCATCTTCATCTTTTACTGCATAATCACCAGCATAGTAGCAATCAGGGTATTTTGACCAGTAAACTGTTTTGTATTTTTCATCATCACCCCATAATGTTTGAAGCATTCCAGGCCAAGGATTTTTGATAATCAAATACCCTTTGGTATTAGGAGGAACCTCATCTCCAAATTCATCAACTACAGAAATTTCAACACCAGGAATAGGCAATGTGCCTGAACCTGGTTTCAAAGGAATTGTTTCTAATCCAGGCAAAGATGAAATCATCATTCCACCTGTTTCAGTTTGCCACCAAGTATCGATAATAGGACAGTTTTCTTTCCCGATTACTTTGTAATACCATTTCCAAACTTCAGGGTTAATTGGCTCACCAACTGTTCCAAGCAATCTTAATGAAGATAAATCAAAAGAATTAGGAATATCATCTCCAAATTTCATAAACATTCGAAGTGCAGTTGGAGTAGTGTAGAAGATAGAAACTTTGTATTTTTGTAAGATATCCCACATTCTTGAAATATCAGGAAAGTCGGGTGCACCTTCATACATTACTTGTGTTGCACCATGAAGTAAGGGCGCATAAACTACATAGCTGTGGCCAGTTACCCATCCAATATCTGCAGTACAAAAAAATACATCAGAATCTTTAATGTCAAATGCCCATTGAAATGTAGAATGTAAATGAGTAAGATATCCACCAGTTTCATGTAAAACACCTTTTGGTTTTCCAGTAGTACCTGAGGTGTATAATATGTAAAGTGGATGATTACTATCTAATTTTTCAGCATCACATGAATCTGAAGATGTTTCCATTAAGTCATTCCAAAGTTTTTCTTTAGGGGAAATAGTAATTTCATTTTTTGTTCTTTCTAATACAATTACATTTTTTACAAATTCAAAATCCTTTATTGCATCATCAATTACTTCTTTTAATTTTACAATTTTACCTCGTCTAAAACCACCATCAGCTGTAATTACTATTTTAGATTTAGAATCATCAATTCTATCTTTAATTGATGCAGCACTAAATCCAGAAAAAATTACAGTATGAACTGCCCCAATTCTTGCACAAGCAAGCATTGCAATAGGCAATTCAGGAACCATTGGAAGATAAATTGTTACACGATCTCCTTTTTCAACTCCAAGAGATTTTAAAACATTAGCAAATTTTTGAACTTCTTTGAATAATTCCTCATAAGTATAGGATTTAGAATCACCATTTTCACCTTCCCACAAAATTGCAGGTTTTTGAGATTTTGTTACTTGGTGTATATCCAAAGCATTGTATGAAGCATTGATTTGACCACCTACAAACCATGTAGCAAAAGGAGAGTTCCAATCCAGTGTACGCTCCCATGGTTTGAACCAGGTCAAATTATGAGCCTGATTATCCCAAAAAGAGATAAAATCAGCATCAGCTTTTTGTCTTAGTTCAACATCATAGTTACCTAAACCAATTTCATATTTTTCAGACAACAAAAAGTGTATGAAATTAGATTTTTTTAAATGTTAAAAAAATAAGTTAAAAAAATTATTGTGCTTCCATTCTAGCAAGCCAATCATTATCGTTGTTGTCATTAGATGTTTCTGATTTCACCTGTTGTGGTGGTTCTGGAAATGCAAATGTCACTTCAGATTCAGTAGGAGGCTCTGGCATAGGGATGACTGGAGCTTCAATTGGTTCTGAAGGTGTTACGATTGGTTCTGTTGGTGCTTCTGGAAGTATTGTTTGAATCACTTGTTGTGGTTCTTCGGTTTCCAGATATGAAACGGCAGATTCTTGGATATTTTTTTCTGCAGGGGCAGTTATCTCTTGCACTTCCAATTCAAGATCAGCAATTCTACTCTTTACATTTGAAATTTCAGATTGTTCATGTGTAATATGCTCAATTACCTCAGTTGTGCATGATTTCACAGTTTCAAATGTTGCCTCAGAGACTTCATTACTTTTGAATTGTACTTTGGCATCAAACGATAACATTTTTGCAGATTTCATTTGTGTATCCAACTCAATCAATCTTTCCTCAAGTTTAGATTTGATTTCACTCTCCATTTCGTCTAATGATGCAAGTTTGAATTTGTATTTTTCATGAATGATTTCTGCATCTGCTTTCATGTCATCATTTTCTGAAACAATATCCATCAATGCTTTTAGACGACGTAGAGTAAGTTGTTTTTCACGAATGAGTCTTTGGGAGTCTAATCTCCATTTTGGAATAAAGATAACATTTTCACCTTGAACTACTAGTTGCTCAAATTGGATTTGCTGTAATCCTTGAGCACCACAGTCGATACCAACGGATTGAATACTTCCGTCAATTTCAGTGATTGTTCCTACGACTTTACCCATGAATGTTCCGTACATGTCTTTGACGTTTTTACCGATTATTTCGATATCGTCGTTTGTCATGGTAATGACTATTGAGATTTGTATAACCAGCAAAGTGTAAGAAATGTTTTTAGTTTTAGTAAGAATAAATTCACAAAATTCAGATTATGGGCTCAAGAGTAATTTTAAAATTTAGAGTTTTTTGATTATATTTATGATACAAAGAGAAGAACTTAATCAAATTCTAAGCTTTGTTGCAAGCAGATGGGATGCAGCAGTGAAAGAACCAGACAATAAAGCAATGGAAGGATTGCCAAATGATTTTTGGATGAATTCAATTGGAGGAAAAACTGCAAAGGGCGGTTTTTGGGTCACCACAATTATGTATACAGAAAATGAAGCTGATGCATCTGCATTCAAAGAAGTATTGTTAAGATGGCAAAGTAAAGGATATGATAAAAATAAAGATAAGACACCCGATCTAATTCAAATTGGGAAAAAGAAATAGAGTATTATAATTGTGAAATAATTTATTCATGTTGTCAGAATTTTCTAATGCTGAAAAAAAAACTCTATCAGATCACTTTTCAAACACAGAGGATAATGTATTTGCAATAATCACACCACGACAAGTAGATCGTGGTGCACTAATGTCAAGATATAGTAGAACGGATAAAAGTATGAGAAGAATTTTTCTTGATGAATTTTTAAAAAATAAAAATAGAGGAGAGGAATTTTACGATAGAGTTCTTTTAGAATATGGAGATGACTCAGTTGCAGAATTGGGTGAAGCACAAATTGCAATTGAAGGATTATCAAACATTGCAGTAAAAAAAATTGAAGATAGAAGAATCGGATTATCATATTTAGAAAAATCTTCAAGATACGTAACATGGAATAAAAAAGAAAATGGAAAATACAGATTTTACAGAGATGAAAAAATTATGAATTCAAAATTTGCAAATGAATACGAAGACAGTTGCAATCTATCATTTGAAACATATTCAAAAAATATAGAACCAATGATAGAATACATTAGAGAAAAATATCCAATTGAAAAATATACTTTCAAAGATTCAACAGATAAAAAAGAAAAATTATTTTCTAAATTGAAAAATGAAGGCGATATTAAATCAGCAAACATGATTTACAAAGGTTCAACTAAAGCAAAAGCATTAGACATTTTACGAGGATTACTTCCTTCAGCAACACTAACCAATGTAGGAATTACAGGTAATGGCAGAGCATTTGAATATTTACTTACAATTTTAGGCTCATCTGAACTAGATGAAGAGCAAAAATTAGCCTCAAAAATCAAAAAAGAGCTAGATACAACAATCAAATCTTTTGTTAGACGAGCTGATGACAAATATGGTAAAGCGTTTCAAAAATACCTCAAAGATGTAAAGAAAAAATCTAAATCAATTACATTAAAACAAATCAAGTCTAATCCAAAAATAGGAACAATTACAAAAATTGTAGATTATGAAACAGAAAAATCAGCATTAGATAATATCATCACCGCAATAATGTACGAACAATCACCCAGCACATCATATCAAAATATTTTGCAACAAGTCAAAAAAATGACAATGACTAAAAAAATTCAAATTATTAATGAATTTGCAAAAATTAGAACAAATAGAAGACATAGACCATCACGGGCATTTGAGAATACATATTATACATTTGATTTATGCAATAACTTTGGAATGTTTAGAGATTTTCATAGACATAGAGCACTAACATTAGAAAGACAATTACTTACAACAGATCATGGGTATGTATTACCTAATGAAATTAAAATTCTAGGATTAGAAAAAGATTTCAAAGAATGTATGAACAATACAAAAAGTACTTTTGAAAAAATTAGAAAAAAATTTCCAGAACAAAGTCAATATGTGGTTAATTTTGCATACAACTACCCATATTTTATGAAATTAAATTTAAGAGAAGCATGTCATTTAATTGAATTAAGAACTATTCCTCAAGGCCATATCGATTATAGACGAGTTGCACAAAGCATGTTTAATCAAATCAATAAAGTTCATCCAAACCTGAGTAAAATTATGAAATTTGTGGATCTAAAAGAATATGATTTGGAAAGATTCGAATCAGAAAAAAGAACTGAAGAAAAACGTCAAAAAATTAAAAAATAAAATAATATTATAATAACATCAAAACTATATCACATCATGACAGAAAAAATTGTTAAAGATCCAGAAGAATGGAAAAAGGAATTAACACCAGAACAATATGAAATTTGTATAAATCATGGAACAGAACCACCATTTTCTGGAAAATATAACGATTCAAAGTTAGAAGGATTTTTCAAATGCATATGTTGTGGAGAGAAGTTATTTTCATCAGATGCAAAATTTGATTCAGGTTCAGGCTGGCCTAGTTTTTGGCAACCAGTATCAGAAGACAATATAGAATATCTTTCAGATACAACCTACGGAATGGTAAGAACAGAAGTAAACTGCAAAAAATGTGGTTCACATTTAGGACATGTATTTGATGATGGACCAAAGCCTACAAATCAAAGATACTGCATTAATTCAGTTTCATTAAAGCATGAAAAAGATGAATAATCTTGATAGTATGGATTTTTGAAGAAACCACTATTCAAAAATTATTAATAAAACACAATTAAGGTTAAGGAATCAAAGGGAAAGAATATGAAATACAATAAGATACAATATCAGGAGAGAAAAATATGAGAATCATTCTATGTGGTTTTGGGGTTGTTGCTCAAAGTCTAATAAAATTATTTGAATCAAGAGAAGAAGAATTGTATTCAAAATATGGATTAAAACCAAGAGTTTTAGCAGTTTTTGATAGTAAAGGAAGTGCAATTGATCAATCAGGATTAAAATTTGATAAACTAATACAAGTAAAAGAAAAATTTGGAACGGTAAAAAATTATTCAGAAAAAAACAATTCCATGAAAGGTAATGAAATTTTAAAAAATATTGAAGCAGATGTCTTAATTGAAACAACAGCTAGCAATTACAAAGATGCAGAACCAGGTATGACACACATTACAACAGCAATGAAAAAAGGAATGCACGTAATTTCTGTAAATAAGGGTCCACTTGCATTAGCATTTCCATCATTAATGGAATTGGCAACATACAATCAAGTAATGTTCAAATTTAGTGGAACAGTAGGTGGAGGTACTCCAATTTTAGATTATGCAAAAAATAGCTTAAGAGGAGAAAAAATCACATCGTTTAATGGAATTCTTAATGGTACAACAAATTATATTTTATCAAATATGGCCACAGGGTTATCATTTGATGAAGCATTAAAAGATGCAAAAGACAAGGGATATGTTGAAGCAGATGAAGCACTAGATCTAGATGGATTAGATGCTGCAGCAAAATTAGTCATACTTGCAAACTGGATAATGGGAATGAAAGTAACTATGCCAGACATTAAATGTATAGGAATTAGAAAAGTAACAATTGATGACATTAAAAAAGCAGAAAAAAATAATTCTGTATTGAAATTAATTGCTTCGTGTGATAAAGAATTAATGGTGAGCCCCAAAGAAATCCCAAAAGAAGATCCTTTAGGAGTAAATGGAACATTAAATGCAATAGCATTCACATCAGAACATTCTGGAACTCAAACAATTATTGGAAAAGGAGCAGGAGGAACAGAAACTGCTAGTTCCATCCTAAGAGATCTTTTAGACATTAGACAAGAGATTGCAAAGAATTGAAATCAAATTTAATTTCTAAGAGCGAAACATCTGCATTACTTAAAAAAATTTCAGAAGAATGGAATATGGAATTTCCTAAAATGAAAAATGTTAGAGTTCATCATATTTTGAATGATGCACAAATTATTACAGGAAATAAATTAAAAATTTTAAAAATAGGAGAAGATTATTTACCATTTTTATCAGAAACAGAAATTTTAGAAAAATTTCCTAATGTGGAAGTGGATATGGGGGCAGTCAAGTTCATGTGTAAAGGTGCAAATCTCATGAGACCAGGAATTAAAAAATTTACAGAATTTGAAAAGGATAAACTAGTATGTATTGTAGAAGAAACTCATCACAAATTCCTAGCAGTTGGAAAATCTGTTGTTTCAAGTTCAGAATTAGAAAATATGGAAAAAGGAGAAGTAATACAAAACTTACACTATATTTCAGATAAATTTTGGGAAACAGGTAAAACGATTTACGATTAATTTAGAATTACTTAATACTTTCAGTAAATTCTTCAGTTCCATCTTTTGTGATGATTAAAACATCTAATCCATCACCACTTGCAGAATCTCTTAGTGAAGCAGCACGAACTGCATGTTTTGCTAAAGTTACTGCTTCATCTTTTGTCATGTTTGGTTTAAACTGAGGATCCAAGACACCTAATGCCATTTCAGCACCAGTACCAACTGCAGCATAATCATCAGGTAATACAGAACCTAAAGGATCAAGAGTATACATAATTGGTTTATCAACTACACCACCAACAATTACCTGTGTAAGTAATGGGAAGTATCTTCGTTCATACATCATATTTGACATCATTTTGGCAACAGTGTTTGGAGGAATGTCTCTTTTAAGATCCATTTTTCTAATTTTTGCCAAAGCAGCAATTTGTAATGTTAAAATTTGCATATCTGCCACAAGACCAGCACAGGTTGCACCGACCTTATCAGTGATAGAGAAAGTTTTCTTTGTTGTTTTACTTACAAGAAAATTACCAAATGCGATCCTTTTCTCACTAGCAAAAACTACACCACCGTCAAAAGTAACTCCGACAGCAGTTGCACCTGGCATATACATTGACATATTTAAAATAATTTGGTCACATAATAAAGGGCTTTCTACAATACAGATCAAATTCAAGGCTAAAATTTAAAAACAATAGATCACGTGCACAATGAATTTACAAAACTAATTAGTACAACAATGAAATAAACCAGAGACTTTTAATGAAAATAAGAAATAAGAGTGTTGTAAATGACCACTGCTGAAATCAAAGAAAAGATCTTGAATGATATAGTATTTTTTGGATTAAGATTAACAATCGGAGTAATTTTCATAGTTCACGGATATAGTAAATTTGGTAATGAAGGATTTGTTGGATGGATCTCATCGATGGGGATTCCAGGTGAACTAGCCATAATCATTGCATTAGCAGAAGTTATTCCAGGAATTTTATTGATCATAGGGGTTTTGAATAGAATTTCAGCATCAATAATTTCAATAATTATGGTAGGTGCAATATTTCATGTTAAAGGGGCAGAAAGTCTTACTGGAGACAAAGGGATTGAATTTGATTTAATTTTACTTGCAGCTGCACTTGTCATCATTGTTGCAGGTCCAGGAAAAATATCATTATCGCAAATAATTAAAAAAATTCCTAGATGTCTTCATTAATTTTTTCCAAAATTTTCCATTATCAAACAAATGCATTTTGTAGTTTTCTTTAACAAGTCAATCCGAGCAAATTCATTTGGAGAATGAATTCTAGAAAACATGTATGTACTACCAATAGAAATACAAGGAGATTTCAAAATATTAACAAAAGGATACATCGGGCCAGTACCAGCATTGGAGACATTCAAAATTGATTGACCAAATGCCTTATCTGCAGCATTCTTTACTTGAGATACAAAGGGATTAGAAGAATCAGTTCTTGCAGCAGCCTCTCCATGAAAAATTTTAATTTTAACATCAGAAAAGCCATGTGATTTTAGATGTTTTTTTAATCGATTCACTTGTTTTTTAGGATCCATTTTAGGAATTAATCTAAAATCAATTTTGACTAAAGCACTACCAGGAAGAACAGTTTTGGCACCATCACCAGTGTAACCAGAAACAAATCCTGCAATATTGCATGTGGCATCTCCAACTATAGCCTTTTTTGCATCAAGATTTTTTTTGTTTCCTACAAAAGAGTCAATTCCAAATTCTTTTTTGAAAGCACTGTCATCAAAAGGTTCTTTTTTTATTAATTCCAAATCTTTTTTTGAAAATGGAGTTACTTCTTTGTACCAATCTTTTATCAAAATTTTACCATCAGAATTTCTTAATGTTTTTACAGCTTCAATTAATCGCCATGCAGGATTTTTGATCAAAACTGCTAAACTGGAATGGGCATCTCGTATGGACTCTTGTACAGATAGTTCTACAAACAGCAATCCCTTCATTCCTAAACCAATGATAGGTCTGTTTTTAGCATCAACATATCCGAATTCCCATATCACACCATCATTTGAAAATTTTTTTCGATATTTTTTCAAATATTCTTCAATATGAGCACTACCAGTTTCTTCTTCACCTTCAATTACAAATTTAATATTACATGGAACATCTCCAGTTGTTTTCAAGCAGGCTTCAACTGCTTTAATTCTAGTAATCAATTCACCTTTATCATCTGTAGAACCTCGTCCAAAAATTTTATTTCCTTTTCTTATTCCGCTAAATGGAGGATCATCCCATAAATCAAAAGGTTCAGCAGGCTGAACATCATAATGATTGTAAAACATCAAAGTTTTCCCAGGATTTGATTTTGATTTAATTTCACCATATACAATTGGTGCAACACCTTTTTTCAATCGTAAAATTTCAGATTTCACACCAGATGATTTTAATAATTTTTTAACTAATTTTGCACATTCTTCAATTCCCTCATTTTTAGCTGATACACTGGGTTGTTGAATTAATTTCTGAAGATCTGAAATTAGACTATCCATATGATTATCTACATGTTTTAAGACATTCATAGCCATCAAATTATCTTATCAAAAGGTTTCATTACAGAAGGAATACAATCAATCAAATCCATAGATGTCATATGAAGTCCTAATTTATCTTGAATTTCTTTACCTGCCAGACCACAAATGAAACTAGCTGTTGCAGCAGATTCTAAACAATTTCTATTTGTTGCAAGTAGTCCAGCAACTAATCCTGACAACACATCCCCAGTACCT
Organism: Candidatus Nitrosomarinus sp.; assembly: GCA_003702465.1. Classification (GTDB taxonomy): domain Archaea; phylum Thermoproteota; class Nitrososphaeria; order Nitrososphaerales; family Nitrosopumilaceae; genus Nitrosopumilus. Next base: position 10,316 of record REGF01000024.1, read on the forward strand.
CCAACAGTCATGGCAGGAGTATTTTTCTTACAAAGATAAGTCATATTACCATCAGAAATAACATCAGTTGGACCTTTAAGTAAAATAGTGATTCCATATTTTGAAGCATTTTGCTTAACTAATTCAATTCTTTCAGAAATTGAGTTAGAAGGAATATCCCCAAACAATCTCTTAAATTCTCCAGCATGTGGAGTGACTACAACATTTTTGTTAGCTAAAATAGGCAGAACCTCTGGGATCAATGCACTAGCATCTAAAGATAGTCTAACATCTCTATCCAACAAAGATTTTACAAGATGTAATAAAGAATTTTTTTCTTGGATTGCAAGACCCATTCCAATTGTTGCAGAATGTAAATTACGAGGTAAAGCTCCAACAAGCTTCTTTACAGCACCAAGGGTTAATTTTTGATCTACTAATGGAATAACAATAAGATTAGGAGAAACAGAGCGTGTTGATGCTACATTAATTTTTGGAACACAAGTATATACTAAATCGGTTCCAGTTCTCAGTGCGGCTAATGAAGATAAAATAGGAGCGCCATGGTAGATGTAACTACCACCTACAACTAATACAATACCATTTTCACCTTTCCTAGAAGTAGATTTTCTAGGCGCAATAAAATTTTCAACTATAGACGAAGATAGAATCAATGGGTCCATTGCATATTATTCTAATTATGGGATGAATAAATATTGTTTTAATAAATTTGTGGGTAGTTTAATTTTTTTTATTTTTTTCTAGTTGTTTTTGCTTTAGTTGTTTTTGCTTTAGTTGTTTTTGCTTTAGTTGTTTTTGCTTTAGTTGTTTTTGCTTTAGTTGTTTTTGCTTTAGTTGTTTTTGCTTTAGTATTTCCAAAAAAGGCTTTTCGTGCAAAACACAAGTAAGTAGTATGACCTATGCCTTGAAATGAATGTCTAGTTTTTCCTTCCCTAGCTTCAATATTTCTAATAATATGTTCAGTTGATTCAATATCAGTAAATTCATTTTCAACTAAAGCCATTGTTAATTTTTCTAATTGATTCATTGTAGGACAAATTGCAAATATTGCACCACTTCCTTTTAGCATTTGTCTTACTTTAGGAATAACTACCCAAGGATCACCTAAATCAATTAGTGCAACATCCATTTCAGTTACAGGAATTTCTTTAGATGTTTTTAAATCCAGATTATGTTGAGTGACATATTTTGAAAGACCACTTTTATGAATATTTTTTTCTGCAATTTTCATAAATTTTTCGTCAACATCAAAAGTGTAAACATGTCCTCTAGGTTTTACAATACTAGCAACAAAAGAGGTTAACGAACCACTGCCAGTTCCAATTTCCAATATTTTTTGTCCATCTTTAATTCCGGCACGTGCAGCAATATATCCAAGATCCTTTGGATAGACAATTTGAGTACCGTGTTGTATTTTCATCACATAATCATACATAGTTGGCTCCAACAAATACACATACTTGTCTTTGTTAGTCATCAATCTAGAACCATATTCTTTGCCAATAGCATCAGAATGTTTGATAACACCAATGTGAGTATGAAATGATTCTTTTTTTGAGATATTCATCAACCATTTTTTAGAATTATTGTAGAAAAATAACACAGGAGAATTTTGTTTAATTTTAGACATGAAATTTTTGAAGAAATTTGAGATAAGAATCTTTGGAAGATATTGAAAAATAATTACTTTCAAAATGAGAAAATTTTTATGAATAAATTAAGTTCAAACGTCATGAATCAAAAACTATCTCAATCTATGCCAGAATGTGAAAATATCAACAGAGATGGCGAAGAGAAAGGAGATTAAACCAGATTATAGTAATTATCTTTTGGTTTAAAGACTACAAACTGATTTATCATAATTTGTAAAAATATTTCAGATTCAGATTTATTGCCAAATAATAATGGATATTTTTCCATGAAATCTAACAAAATATCCTCATTAACTGATGTGTCATTATCACCACGAATTTCCTTAAAAATTTGAAACAATTTTTCTTTTTTATTGTTTAAAGGTATAGGCCTACCAAAGGAATTTTTAGTTAATAAACTATGATCAGTTTTTTGTGAATTAAGACCCAAAAATTCTAATGATTTCTTGTCAATTTCTTCCTTAACAGTATTATTTTGAATATGATTGCAAAATTCTACAAAATCTTTTCTTTGAGTAACTGGTAAATTTGAAAATTCAATTAATTCTAATAATTTTTTTCGATCTATCAAAATAACATTTTTAGTTTTAGCTAAATTTTTTGCAGAATTAAGAAATTTGTTATTAGTTATTACAGCAGATAAATCAGAAGAATATTTTCGTGAATAGGCTAAAACCCTTTGAACAGAAGTGAAATTTAATTCTGAATTTGAACGTGTAGTTTGAACAGCTATTCGAAAATCGGATTGTTGTAACATAATGTCACTACCATATTCTTTAGAACGATTTGTTACAGTACTAAAATAACCTAATTTTTCAAATATTTTTATGATAAATTCTTCAAATTCACGACCAGAAGTTTTATCAAGTTCAGATAAATCACAAGATACATCCATCAGTGATTTTATTTTGTAAGGCTATAATTTCATTTTGACTTATTAATAGCAAATTAAAGAGATAAACAAATTGACAGAAATTCAGTTAGAAGGTTCAGGGGGATGGATTAAAGCAGATCTTACTGACGAACAAGTTAAAGAATCAAAACTAGTTCCAAATATGGAAAAATATTTTCTAGGAAAACTTGAAAAATTGGATACTGCAAAAATGAATAAACATTTTTGCAAACAATGCAATTCAGAATTTGATGGTCCAACTCAAATACAAATTGAAGAAAAACCAAACGAAGCAGTTGCAGACGGATTAATCCTCATAGAGAGAGGACAATACACATGTCATCAGTGTAATGCAATCATTGGAGAGTACCGTGTATTTCAAAAAAGTGAATAAGTAAAAAATTATTTTCTTAACCCAAATCGTATTCAATAAATACTACAATTTTTCAGCAATATTATGGCAAATATGAAATGCGTATCATGTGGAATTGGTTTTTTCTCTCCAATGGGATCAAACAAATGTTCTAGATGCTCAGGAAAAGAATCTCAGGGTACTGAGGGACATGACTCTTGTGGCTGTGGTGGACACAATTGTTAACTCTTTTTTTATTCAATCAAAAATATAACTAACAAAAAAAATCAAAGTTATGACAAAAACAGCATCAGAAATGAAAGAATTGGTAGAGGAGTTTATCAAAATTACTAATGTAAAATATGAAGATCAAACTGAAAAAATTAAAGAAAAAAGTGATTTAATTGACTGGCAATTCCATGTTGGAACAAATGTAATTGTTAGTAAAAATGCAAATAGAGAAGATAGAATTCATGTTAATGTCAACATGAGATTTCCACCAGAGGATTCTAAATTATTAATTAGTAAAAATCCATCATTTTCAAAAACAATAATGGAAGTTAGTGAAATTTGTACAATATGCAATATTGGACATCAATGGATTAAAGATGGTGAAATGATTGCAGGATTAGCAATATTTTCCCATATTGACGAACAAAATTTGGATAGAATTTCATTTCACAATGTTTGGGACAATGTAGCCAGAGTGTCAGGTCACGTTCAAAAGATTCTACGTTCAAATTTTAGTGGTTTTTCATCAAAAAACAATTCAACAGATGAAACAACAACTAAAACAATGTATGGATAAATCCAAAATGCAGATTTCTCATAGTGAAAAGATAAACTCCACATTTGAGACATTATGGGCTTTATTACTTGACAAAATCCAACATCCAGATAGAACAATAAAAGAAATTACCAATGTAGAGATTTTAGAAAAATACAATGATGGGATTTTACGACAAATGCATGCACTTGGTATGACCATTAAAGAAAGAATAATCATTGATGAACAAAATAAAATAATAAAATTTGAACTGATTGAAAATTCTATGTTTACAGGTTATTTTATCAACAAGATAGAAGGGCATGATGGAGAATTAACATTGAGTTATGAGCAAAATTGGATTCCAATAACACCACAATCCAAAAAAATAGAACCTAAACTTCCTCAAATTATAATTAATGGAGTGCAAGAAATGAAAGAACTTGCAGAAAAAAGATAGATTAGGAAAAACTTCATCTCAGATATTATTAATTTATTAACTCATCAATTTTATTCTGATTATTGGATTTATTCAAAAGAAAGCCTAAAGAAATGACAGATACAGAATGTAAAATATGTCACATGAAATTTTCGGATCCTGAAAGAACAATGAGGCACATGGTAAAAGCACATTCAAAACCCCAAAAAAATAACAGGCAAATAGGTAGTGCAAAATATCGTTAGTTTTTTTAGAAAAAATTAGAATACGTTTTTGGGATTAATCTAGTTCATAGTTAATTCCATCAATAACGTATACATAGACTAATTAAAAAAAATAAGTAAATGATTTCTTTTGAATATAGAATTTTAAGCGAATACAAAGTAAAAGTAGCAAAAATAGATACACTTGTCAAATCAATAATGAGTCACAGAGAACCAAAAAGTACAGAGTCTAAAGATGCATCAGAATTTTTAGATGTGTTGATTAATGAAATAGATCAATTTTACAAAAACCATAGTGAGATATTATCAAAAAATGGTAAAAAACCACATGCACGCTCCCGCTTACCTGAAACTAAAAAATGGTTAGACAATATTGAAAGATTCTACGAATTAAATCCTAAAAGAAGACCACGAAAATAATCAAAAATTTATTGAGGCAATAACTGCCAATCATTTTCACCACATTTACATTGTTTTCCATATGCAGTAATGTAATCCATAAATTCTAAATCAGTACAAGGTCCTTGATCAGGAATTAAAATTTTTGAAGTACATTTTCTGCATTTAGCAACAAAATCATTCATGAAATCACATTATTTTGAAATGCTAAAAATTTTGAGAATCTACAAATTCAACGATTGAAAGAATATTTCCCAT
>REGF01000091.1 GCA_003702465.1 Candidatus Nitrosomarinus sp.
TTACCTTCCTGTTCAAGTGATTTTGCTTTTAAAAATATTGAAAGATGTGTTTGTTTATTTTCTGATTGAACTTTAATTGATTCATTTAGTAAGAAATTCAAAAATTTTGATGCTAGTGTTTCATCTAATTCTATTTCTTGAGATACTTTCATGATTTTTTTACGTAAATTTTCTTCACGTTCTTCATCTGCAACACCTTTTCCGATACTTTTCTTGACTTCTCCAATTTGTTTTGCAATATCTGTTCGTGCTTTCAGTAAATTGATCATTTCTAATGTTACTTCATCCATTTGATTTCGAAGTTCATTAATGTCTGACATTTTTTTATAAACTTGGTTTGATTGCACCTGTGATTAATGCATGATCTGCTATAGTTAGGGCTACCAATGAATCTACAACTGGTGCAGCTCTTGGAACTACACAAGGATCATGTCTGCCTTTAACTTGCAAAATTGATTTTTTCTTATTTTTAATGTCCACAGTATCTTGTTTTTGAGCAATTGATGATGCTGGTTTAAATGCAATTCTCATTGTAATTGGCATTCCATTAGAAATTCCGCCTAATATTCCTCCTGAGTTGTTAGTTTTTGTAACAATTTTTCCTTTTTTCATTGTGTACAAATCATTATTTTCAGAACCCAGCATTTCTGAACCTCTGAATCCTGAACCAAATTCAATTCCTTTGACTGATGGGATTGAGAAAATTGCTTTGCTAATATCTGATTCTAGTGAACTAAAAATTGGTTCTCCTAATCCAACTGGTACATTTGTTGTAATTGATTCAATGATTCCTCCTAATGAGTCTCCTTTTTTCTTTGCATTCAGAATTGCTTCTCTCATTTTTTTTGCTGTTTTTTCTTCTGGACACCTTACTTCATTTTTATAAATTAATTTTGACATTTTTTCATTAAATTCATTTTCCATCTTTACTTTACCTATTTGAGTTGTGAATGAATTAATTTTAATTCCTAAAGTAGTCTTGAGTAATTTTCTTGCTATTGCTCCACCCATCACATGTGTTGCAGTTAATCTTCCTGAAAATCTTCCACCTCCTCTATGATCATTAAACTGATTATACTTCATCATTGCAGGATAATCTGAATGACCTGGTCTTAACTTTGTTTTCAAATTTTCATAATCTTTTGACTTTTGATCTGCATTCCAAATTAACATCGTAATTGGTGCACCTGTTGTAAATCCTCTAAAAACTCCTGAGACAATTTCTACAACATCTCCTTCTTTTCTTTGAGTTGAAATAATATTTTGACCTGGTTTTCTTAAATCTAACATCTCTTGAATTTCTTTTTCATCAATTTCTAATCCTGCAGGACATCCGTCTAAAACTGCCCCAATTGATCTTCCATGACTTTCACCAAAACTTGTCAAAACAAGACGCTGACCAATAGAACTTCCCGGCAACATACTATCTAGTTAAGTGATGTTTATAATTCCTCGTGGTTTGTGAAAATTCATTATTGATGACTTAATTTAACTCACAAAATTCTGATAATTTGCTTCTAATGCTTATTTTTTGAGGTGATTTCTCAATAAGTGGCTACAGTGTCTCGATTTTTGCGCCTAATCTGTTCATTTCTTCAATGAAATTTGGATATGATACTTGAACTGATTCTGGATCTGTTACTGTACAATTTCCAATATATGTTCCTGCTATACAAAATGTCATAAATAATCTATGATCATTCTCTGAATCTAATTTGGCTCCTGTTAGATTTCCTGATGATTTTAGAATTAATCCATCTTCTTTTTCTTCGACAATAATTCCTATTTTTGGTAATTCTCTTGCAAGAATAGAAATTCGATCAGTTTCTTTTAATCTTGCATGTTTCACATTTACAATTTCAATTGGTTCTGTTGAATTGAGTGATAATATTGCTAAAGGTGGTAAAAGATCAGGCGAATTTCTTAAATCAAAAGTTCCTCCAGTTAATTTTTCTGGTGATTTGATTTTAATCTCATTATCATTTATTGTTACTGACACTCCCAATTGCTCAATGAAATCTATGAATGCTTCATCTCCTTGAGGTAGATTGCCCATACTTCCCTTAATTGTGACTTCTTGCCCATTAAGTACAGTAAAAGAAAGTAATAATGCTAAACTTGAAAAGTCAATTGGAACATTGAATGTTGTATTTTTATAAATTTGTGGTGATATGTTGTATTTTTTATATGGAATTAATGTTTGAACGGATACTCCAAATTTTCTCATTGTTGCAATTGTTGCATCTAAATATGGTTTTGAAACTAAATCTCCTTCAACTGTTAAATTAATTCCATTTTTTGTTAACGGTGCAGTAATTAGCAATGATGAAATAAATTGACTTGCTAAATTACCTGGAATTGTAATATTTCCTCCTAAGATATTTCCTTGAATTTTTACTGGTGGGTTTCCATTTGTTGAACTACATTTTGCACCAATACTTGTTAATGCATCTAACAATGGCTGCATTGGTCTTTTTTGAATACTCTCATCCCCTGTCAAAGTAATTTCTTCAGAAAATAAACTTGCAATTCCAATTGCAATTCTAATAGTTGTTCCAGAATTTTCAGTGTTTATTTCTGATACTGTTGAACCTATTTTGATTGATTCTTTTACAATTACTGTTGAATTATTTACTTCAATGATTGCTCCAAATTTCTTACATGCTTCGATGGTTGCTTTAGTATCTGCTGAAATCAAAATATTTTCTACTTTGCTGTCTTTGCCTGCTAGTGATGCTAGGAAAATTCCTCTGTGTGTGTAACTTTTGTTTGAAGGACAATCAATGATTCCATTGATTTTTGATTTTTCCACTTTACAGTTCATGTACTTCTGCCTTTTTGTTATTAACTTTTGAAACAATAATATTTCCTTCTAAATTTGAAAATATTTTTTTTACATTTGAAATATTTTCTTTCTTTACAATCGCTGCAATAGATGGACCATTTCCTGAAACTGATGCTCCAAGTGCACCCTTATCAACTAAATCTACTATAATTTTAGGATCTGAATTTAGAATAGAAGATGTAGCTAATCCATTTATTGTCATTGCTTCCCAGTATTTTCTTCCATTTGCTAATTCCCATGCATTATTGAAAATAGCTGATAATATTTTCAATTTTTTTAAATTCCCTCTCTTTCTATTTTTTGGAATAAAAATTACTGCGTTTAGATTTGATGGGATTTTTTCAAAGTTTATTCTATCTCTTTTTCCGTTATCTGTCACATTGAATCCTCCATAGTAACAAGAACATGCATCATCATAAGCTCCTGTAATGCTTACTTTAGTTTCAATTGATGCATCAACTCCTGCTAAAAGAATTTGTTTATCTGCTAATTTTGGCCTAAATATTTTTGCACATGCTAATGCAACAACTGATGATATTGCACTGGAACTTTTTAATCCATAACCTGTTGGAATTTCTGAAGTCAATGTAATCATAATTTTATTTTTTTCTAAATCTTTTTTTGGTACAATTTTTTCAACTGTTTTATTGATTAATCGAGAACTAAGACTCTTGTTTTCTGATTGAATAATGA
>REGF01000025.1 GCA_003702465.1 Candidatus Nitrosomarinus sp.
TAAATCTAAAACAACTTTGAAAGGTTTTGATTCTATAAGATTAGAATCAATATGAGTCATAATTCCATCAAGATAGATTTCAATTGTTTTAGTTTCATCATTAGTAATTCCCCATTTTTCTGGTTTTGATAACCAATTTTTCTTAGAATAGATATCTTCAATAATTAATTCATCTTCACGTGAAATTTCAACACCATCTTTTCCTGCAGGTTTAATTCCATTGTATTGAGGTGGATTGTGTGAAGCTGTTATCATAATTCCACCAGAATAACCAAGAGATTTTACTGCATATTCAAGACAAGGTGTTGGAACAAGACCAGCTACATTACAATCAATTCCAATTGAATTAAGACTAGAAGTAATGATTTTACAAATTAATGGACTTGATTCTCGTCCATCATATCCAATCAAAATTGGTCCCTTTTCAAAATAAGTTCCAATAGATAATGTCATTTCATGAATAAATTCTAAAGTAAAATCCTCATCAAAAACACCTCTAATACCATTCGTTCCAAAAAATTTTGCCATGAGTGTATTCAATAATAGATAAATTTGTGTTTAATGGCAAAGTCGTTGCGGGAGTCGCCCAGCCTGGTCAAAGGCGTAGGGCTTAGGACCCTATCTCTTAGGAGTTCGTGGGTTCAAATCCCACCTCCCGCACCATCTTAATTACTGTGAATGATTAATAATGAGAAAAACTTCATCATACAAAGTTATGAAAAAAACAGTAGTAGGAATTACAGTTGTTGGTAAAGACAGAGAAGGTATTGTAGCAACATTTACTAATTTTGCATTTTCTAGAGGAGGAAATATTGAAAAAGTAAATCAAAATGTAATCAAAAATCTTTTTGGTATGTATCTAGAAGTTTCATTTTCAAAAAAATTAGATGTAAAAAAATTTGATATTGAAATTCAAAAGTTAGCAAAAAAAGAAAAAATGGATGTAAATACACATCATGAAACAAATTCTGAAAAAAATATTGCAGTATTTGTTACCAAAGAACCACTTTGTCTTCAAACATTTATTGCAAATAGAAAATCATTGAAAGGAAAAATTTCAGTAGTTATAGGTACAGAAAAATCATTAGAATCAATAGCAAAAAAAGCAAAAATTCCATTTATTACAGTTGAAGAAAAAAATCAAGCTAAAGCTGAAGAAAAAATCATAGATATTTGTAAGAAATACAATATTGATTTAATTTCTCTTGCAAGATATATGAGAATTCTTAGTCCTAATTTTGTTTGGAGATATCCAAATAGAATTATTAACATTCATCCATCACTGTTACCTGCATTTCCGGGTGCATCAGCATATGCACAAGCTTTTGAGAGAGGTACAAAGATTGTTGGTGTAACATCACATTACGTTACGGAAAATTTAGACCAGGGACCAATAATTTTCCAAGATTCTTTTAAAGTAGATCCAAATGATACTCTAGAAAAGATCAAATCAAAAGGACAAAAACTTGAAGCAGAAACACTACTTAAAGCAACAAAAATGCATTTAGAAAATAAACTGGAAGTTCGTTGGAGAAAAGTTCACATTAAAACAAAGTGAATTAAATGACAAATCTAACATCTCAGTTTGATCCAATTTTAAGAAATTTAACTAAAAATAAGAAGAAAATTGCTGTAATTCCAATTGGTTCAATTGAACAACATGGCCCACACCTACCTATTTCAACAGATTCAGATATTGTTTCAGAGGTAGCAAAGAAAATTTGTGATAAAAATGGATACTTTCTTCTTCCAACAATTACTTATGGGGTTTCGTTTGAACATGCACCATTTTTTAATTTGAGTATTAGAGAATCAACTTTACGAACAATACTAATAGATTTGTGTAAATCATTGTCAGAAAATAACATCAAAACAATCTTCATAATTAATGGTCATCATGGAAATTTAAAATCAATAAAAAATTTTGATTTGAAAATTAAAAAAATATTGAAAAATAAAGTCAGAGTATTACCATTATCATATTGGCATTTTATGAAAAGGGATTTTGATCATGCTGGATTTGTAGAAACATCATTAATGTTAGCTATTTCAAAAAATGTTAAAATGAATTTAGCCAAGAAAGGGTTAATCACAGATAAAATGACAAAACAAGAAATTGCAAAAATTAGTAAATTAGCTAATCAATCATTTCCAAAGGCTACTAAAAATGGAATTTGGGGAGATCCTAGAAAGGCTACCAAAAAAGATGGAGTAAAAATTTTGAATGAAATTGTACAAAATCTATCTAAAAAGTGTCAAACTTACCTTACTGAAGATAGGTTATAGGTACACAATGATATTTTAATATAATCCCTCAATATTGAAGTCAATGAGTGATATAGATGTCCGTTGATATGGCAGTAAAAGTATTGGATGAGAGTATTAATCAAGTTGTATTAATAAAACTCAAAGGAAACAAAACAATTAGAGGTAATCTTTTAGGTTTTGATCAACACATGAATCTGCTACTCGATTCTTCAGAAGAGATTCCTACTGAAGGCGAGTCAAAAAGCCTTGGTTCCATCGTAGTTAGAGGAGATAATGTTGTTATGATATCCCCTCCACCACCAAAAAATTAGGTGATTTGGAATGACAAAGGGTACTACTTCTATGGGTGGATTTACTAAAAAGAAAGTCCATATTAGATGTAGAAGATGTGGTAAAAATTCACTTCACAAGCGTCATCACCAATGTGCAAGTTGTGGATTCCCAGAGGCTAAACGAAGAAAGTATTCCTGGATTAAATGGTATACATAGATGCAAGAAATTGCCTTAATTCTTAGTTCAATTGCAGGAGTTGCAACAGCAGCTGCTGTAAGAAAAATGCCAAGAGATAAGAATCAATTATTGAGTTTAGGTGCTAGTTCACATATCAAAAATCAAATTAATTCTTTAAAAATTGAGAAAGATATTCTAACAAAAACAATTTCAAGATTATATCAATCTGATGATGAATTTTCTAAAATACAAAAAGACAAACTTCTCCTAAAATATCAACACCAATTAGGAATAATTTTAGCAAAATTAGAAAAACTTGAACAAGCCAGTAAACATCCAGACTTAGGTCCAGTTGGAGACGGTTTGATAAGTTTGATGGATCAAAAATTATCCAAACTTGATGATAGATTATACGACTTGTCAACAAAGATGGCAAATTCAAAAATTCAAACACCTGAAGTTAAACAAGAAAAAGAGGAAATTAAAAAACACATTTCAAAATCAATTAAAGAGTCATTTAATTTTGAAAAACCAAAGGAAACAAAAATAGATCCAATTGCAATTCCACCATCTAAATCAAAAAGATCATTTGAATTAACAACATTAACAAATATTCCAAAAAGTGAACCAAAATTCCCACTATTTGAAAAGAAAGAAACTGTAAAACCAATGCCAAAACCAAAGACAATTCAAACTGAATTAATTAAACCAAAAGAAGAAATTGTTCAACCAAAAACAAAAGTAGAAGACAAAGTAGAAATTATTCAATCAATTACGCCTAAACCAGAAATTCAAATTCAAAATAAACCAGATTTAGATAAGGAAGTAGCAAAAATTACTGAACATAAAGCACTTCCTGAACCACAACAAAAGCCAAAGACATCAACAATTGATGATGATTTTGATGAAGATGGTGATGATTTAGATAAAATCAAGGGTGATATTATGAGAGTTTTATCAAAACTTGATCAAGCAGAGGTCGAATAATTGTCTTATGATGATGCCATGGAGGCATTATCAAGTGATGCACTAAAATTAATTAAAAATAATCAAATTATTGGATTAGGTAGTGGTAGAGCTGCAACTTCATTAGTGAAATCACTTGCAAAATTAATTAAATTAAAAAATTACAGCATCAAAGGAATTCCAACATCATTACAAATTAAATTAGTTGCAGAAAAAGCTGGAATACAATTAATTGAATCAGATCAAGTAAACCATATTGATATTGTGTTTGATGGTGCAGATCAAATTGATTCACAAAAGTATGTCATCAAAGGTGGTGGTGGAGCATTACTAAGAGAAAATATTTTGTTTAGTCTTGCAAAAAAAGTTGTAGTCATGGCAGATAAAACAAAATTTGTTAAAAATTTTACAAGAACAGTTCCAATTGAAATTCATCCATTAGCAAGAAATGGAGTAATAAATTCTATTAAAAAATTAGGTGGAGAATCTAAAATTCGCTCTTTAGATAGAGGTTATCCATTTTTTACTGAAAATGGAAATATTATTTTAGATTCTGATTTTGGAACAATAAAAAATCCTAAAATGTTAACACAAAAAATTAAACAAATTCCAGGAGTTTTAGAATCAGGTATTTTTCTTAGAAAGCCAGATATTATTTACAAAGCTAAAACAAACGGTAAATTTGAAATTATTTAGTAATTACTTTTCTTGAGACATGTTTTCCATGACCAAGTTTACCTATTACCTCAAAATCATCTGAAACTAATTCGCCTCTAACTATAGTCTTTACAGGCCAACCTTTCAAGTTTCTTCCCTCATATACAATATAATCAGAAAAACTACCAAATAACTCAGAAGTTACTTTTTTCTCTTTTTTCAAATCAATCATTGTTACATCAGCATCGGAATTCTTTTCAAGTGTTCCTTTTTGTGGATACATTCCAAAAATTTTTGCTGCATTAAAACTAGTAAATTTTACAAATTGTTCAAGGGTAATTCTATTTTGATTTACTCCGTCGTTAAGTAATATTGGTAAAGAAGTTCCAATTCCAGGAAAACCAGCTAAAGCACCCCAAACATCATCACCATCAAGTTTTAATTTCAATTGATTTGCAACATGATCTGTTCCTATAGTATCAATTTGATTATTTGACAATGCATTCCAAACAGCTTTTTTATCATTTTCAGTTCGTATTGGAGGCATTACTTTTGCAAGATATCCATTTTGTTTTTCATGTGATAAAGTAAGATAATGAGGACAAGTTTCTACAAAAATTTTTGTTCCTAGTTTTTTTTCTTCTTGAATTTGTAATAGTGCCTCTTCGGAACCAATATGAACAAAATAAATTACACAATCATATTCTCTACCAAATTTACAGACTGTTTTAATCGCTTTTGCTTCAAATTCAGGTGAACGGCTAGATGACCATGCAGATAAGCCATCTTGGTTTTTTTCTTTAGCTTTTTTTATTCCACAGCCACATGATTCATAATCTTCTGCATGAACAAGTACAGGACAACCAAGTTGTGCTGCATTTTTAACAATTTTTTCTACAAGTTCATCTGTAACATTGACTTGAGATGCAACAAGATTAGAAGAATTTGGTGGCATATCCATATACACATGTCCAACTTCACCACCAAGATTCATGTAAATTTTGAAAGATGTAATTCCCTTGTCAACACAAAAATTCATTTCATCAATTTGTTGTTGGGTAAAAATTGATGCATGTATAGCATAATCAACATAATGATGTTCAGATGAAGAAATCAATTGTGGTTGTAAAGAATTTGAAAAAGGATTTTCTAATCTAAGCATTCTCATCATAGTTGTAACTCCACCAATTGCTGCAGCATGAGATTCAGTTTTAGCAGCTTCATTGATGGGCGAATAAACTCCATAATGAACATGAGTATCAATTGCACCAGGAATTGAAATTAAACCATTACCGTTAATTTTATGATCACATGCTGGAACATCATTTGTTAGTCCTACAATTTTTCCTTCATCAATAATGATATTTTTGTCAACCTTACCAGTTGGAAGAATTACGTGTGAATCAACAATTACAGTATCATATGTCATCTAGAAATTTTAGATCATAGACTCTATTATGCGTTAAGGAATAAGCTTAAGTTGACTGACAAAAAGAAAAATTATGGATGATTCAGAAATTGCAAAACGTGATCATCAGAGAAATAAATCTGAGATTGTAAAATTGGTTAAAGAGATGTTTAGTCAAGAAAAATGGGGAGATGAAGAATATAAGAAAAAACTCCAAGAATTAGTTACAAAAGATGAAGAATTAGTCAAAGAAGTTATTAAAAAAATCAAGTTAGAAAAAGGTTTCAAATGAGGATAAAGAATGAATAAAAGCCCAAATCAGTCCAAGTAATTTGAGGGCCGATAGTTTAGGGGCATAATGCTTCGTTCGCAACGAAGATGACGAGGGTTCGATTCCCTCTCGGTCCATTTTACCAGAAACTATTATACATAAATAAAAAATACCGTCATCATGGAAGTTTTTGACGGTAAAAAAGCAGCACAAGATTATATGTCAAAACACACTTTAGCATTTTCAACTCCAGAACTAACTCTAATGAGATTTTCATTTTGGTTGGGAGATTCAGTTCCAGATCCTAAAAACGAGGGAAAAGGAATTCCAAGAATGATGACATATTTAACAGAACAAGACTTTGAACCAGTCTTAATTGACGATGAAACGTATGTTCCATCAGGTGCAGTAAAAAGTTCAGCAAGTGTTGGAAATGCATACAATGAAGTGAAAACAGATGGTAAGTTCTGTTCTGAATGTGGTACTAGTTTATCAATGACAGCAAAGTTTTGTCCTGAATGCGGTACAACACAAGAATAAAAAAATTCTATTTTTAATTTTATACTTTAGCTCCACACTTTGTGCAGAATTTAGAATTTGGTCTAAGTTCAGCACCACAAGAATTACATCCATTTCCAGATTGTTGTTGTGGTGGCGTAGTTTGTCTTGGCATCAATGCTGGATCAGGGGATGGTAAAGTTCCAACATCTCCAAATGCTTCTTGTGCAGAAACAATTCCTGGTGGAGCTCCACCTACAGGATTTTGTGCAGTTCCAGATCTTGGTGGCTGACCCATTCCTCCTGCCATCATTCCGGGTTGACCCATTCCTGGCATCAAACCAGGAGATTGTGTATTACCAGAACTTGAACCTTGAGCTTTTCTTAATTCAAAAATTACTTTGATAGCTAAAAATTCTAATGCAGAATATGCAACTGTGTAATCACCTAATTTTTGAAAGAATTCTTTATCACTGATTTGACCTTTTTTGTACATATTGTTAGTATCTAAAAATGATTCATAGTATCCTTGTGATTCATCAAACAAACTTTGTAATTTATCAAAAAGCATTCCAAGTGTATCTACTTCACCAAATGACATATTCTGACTCAATTATTGGAATATTAATTACTTTAGGAGGAAAAAATAAGAAAAACGTAGTTTAGTAATTATGCTAGAGCTCTATCAATCATACTTTGGTATGATTCTTTAGAAGCAGCACCAACTTGTTGACTAACTATTTCACCCTTGTTAAGGAGTATCAATGTTGGAATACTGAACACATTGTATTTGGAAGCTAATTCATTAGCCTCATCAACATTAACTTTAACAAATTTTACTTTGCCATCATAGTCATTTGCAAGTTCTTCTACTACTGGACCTACCATTCTACATGGACCACACCATTCGGCCCAAAAGTCTACAAATACAGGAATGTCTGAATTAATAACATCGACTTCCCATGACTTTGTATCTGAAATTTGAGTAATTCCCATTATAGTTCTGATTTAATTATCACACCTAAAAACGTTCACCAAATTTCAACATGCTATTTTTTGGGTTTAGATCAAATTTGATATATACTTAAATGACGTTTTGATAAAAGTGAATTATGAGTTCAGAGCTTAGATTAAAAAAATTAAGAGGTTCTGGAGGCTATGTGATGGCCACAGTTACAGATGAACAACAAATGAAAGGAAATTTGGGAGGTCCAGACTTATTTTTAGCACCAATAGGCAGATTAGATGCAGATAAAATTACTAAACATTTTTGCAATACATGTGAGAAAGAATTTGAAGGTCCACCAAAAATAGAATTTGAAAATCCTAATGAAGAAGTTGCAGAGAATTTAGTTTTAGCTGAAAGAGGTCAATACATTTGTAATTCATGTAATGCATCAATTGCA
This sequence comes from Candidatus Nitrosomarinus sp., assembly GCA_003702465.1. Taxonomy (GTDB): domain Archaea; phylum Thermoproteota; class Nitrososphaeria; order Nitrososphaerales; family Nitrosopumilaceae; genus Nitrosopumilus. Next base: position 7,925 of record REGF01000025.1, read on the forward strand.
GAATATAGAGAATTCAATAAACCTAATGAAGATGGGGAAGTTGGAAGTGCAAAACCATTAGATCCAAATGCAGTAACACCAACAGTAGAAGCTACAACACCAACAGTAGAAGCTACAACACCAACAGTAGAAGCTACAACACCAACAGTAGAAGCTACAACACCAACAGTAGAAGCTACAACACCAACAGTAGAAGCTACAACACCAAGTTCTGCTGCATCTGTTAGTTCAATTGAAGGAAGAACAGTAATAGATGAAAATGCAAATAAAATTGGTACTGCAAAACAAGTTGGTATTGATAGTAATACACAATCAATGGTTTTAGTGATTACCAAAAATGATGGAACTGAAGGAAGTATTCCTTGGGCCAGCATTAAAAAAGTAGGAGAAGTGGTTTTACTAGGAAAACCTGACGAAATTCCAGATTCCCAACCGGGAAAATGTCCTGAATGTGGATTTGTTAATAAAGATGGCTCAAAATTCTGTGAAGAATGTGGAACTAAACTTCAATAATTAACAAACTAAATGAAATATCAATAAGGAAATAATGTAATTGGCTAAAAGATCTATCTCAAAAGGAGTAATCAAAGATATTGCAATTGTAGTAATAGCAGTTGTAGTAATTTGGCTAAGTTTACAAGCTGTATTTGGAACTCAAAATCCATTTTATGTTGTTGCAAGTGGTAGTATGATTCCAGCATTGGAAGTTTATGACATCATAGTTATTCAAGGACATGACCCATTTGAAGAAGTTCAAGTAGGAGACATTATTGTATTTGATAGACCGTCTGATCATAACAGGGTAATTGTTCACAGAGTAGAATCAATACTTAACGAGGAACCATTTACAGTTAGAACACAAGGTGATGCAAATCCATCATTCATTAGAGGTACAGATTATCCAATTACAGAAGAAGAATATATTGGAAAAGTTGCATATGTCATTCCTCAAGTAGGATACATTACACAAATTCTAAAACCTCCAATGAATTACATAATTATTGCAATTGTGATAGGAGTTATGATCATTAAACAATTTGCAGGTAAGAAAAAAGATGTGCAAGATATAGTAAGTAAAGAAACATTAGAAGAATTATCAGACATCGGTGAAGTTGAAGCAGATTCTGAATATTCAGCAAACATAGACAAATTAGATATTTCTGAAGAGCCTAAACAAGCTGAAGAAAAATCAAATGATGATAAAGAAAAATCAAATGATGATAAAGAAAAATCAAATGATGATAAAGAAAATAATCAATAAATTAATTTTCTATTTATAATACAGAATCTTTTGTTTTGAAAACACGTTTGAAATAATCAGATGGTTCTGAAGGATCTTCAACATCATTTGTAATACCTGCAAGGTTCTTTGCCAAATTTTTCTTGTATCCAACTTGCATTTGTCGTTGGATTTGGATTCTTTGAGCCTGTGGTGAACCTGCACCATGCATAGATTCTGTTAGATAACCAACTGCATTTCTACCAAGAGTCATATTTTCAATTAATCTTAAGATTCTCATTCTATTTTCTACATCAACACCTTTTCTTGCTGCAAGATATTTTTTTAACATTGGACCTGCTTCTGGATGTCTGAAATCTTGTTCGGATGGTAATGTAACCATTAATCCACCTGCAATGTCTTGTGCTAATCTACCAATTTCATATGGGAATCTAGTTACATTGTGCTTACAAACTTGTGCTAGCATATCATCATTAAGAAATACACCAGATTTCATTTTTTGTCCTTGATAAGAAGATGCAATTCCTGCTGCAAAAATAGTTTCATTAAGATGAGTCATTTCAATAATTTTATCTTTAATGTGAGAAACTTTTGGAACACCATTATAGTCTGCGATTGTTGCAGCAGCACCAATTAATACATCACCTAAACCAGTTTTACATACATAACTACGTCTATGATAACAAGTAAAACGTTCAACTAACATTGATGCAAATTCAAATTCTCCATTCATGAAAACTTTTTCCCATGGGATAAACACTCTATCTAAAACAATCAAAGCTTCTTGTCCTCCAAATTTTGCATTACCAACATCAATGTCACCTTCTTCCATACTTCGAGTGTCACATGATTGTCTACCGTAAATGTAAGTAATTCCTTCTGCGTCAGCTGGAACTGCACCTACAATTGCCCAATCTTTGTCATTTTCAGTCAATCTAATTGTTGGCATCAAAATAATCCAATGAGAGTTAATACAACCAGTTTGATGTGCTTTAGCTCCAGAAACATAGACGCCTTTTTCATCACTATCAACAATTCTAGTAAATAGATCAGGATCCTCTTGTTCAGATGGACCTTTACTTCTATCACCTTTAGGATCAGTCATTGCACCACCAATTACGAGATTTCCTTTTTGAACCATTTTAACAAATTCTAAGAATCTTTTATGATAATCAGTTCCATGTTTTTCATCAATTTCAAATGTAGTAGAATGTAAGGAATTCATAGCATCCATTCCAACACAGCGTTGGAAACAAGTACCAGTATTTTGTCCTAATTTTCTTTGCATTTTATTTTGTAAAACTAAATCTTCTGCACTTTCTGCAATATGTAAAAATCGATTAACTTTCAATCCAGTAATTGATGAATCTGCTGAAGCAAGAGATTCTTCACGTACTGCAAGATCATAAGTTTCAGCTACTGCATTTATTGACGGTCTAATGACAGGATGATCTACAGGTTCTTTAACTAATTCTCCAAATAGATAGACTTTGAGATTTCGATTTCTGAGACTTTCAATATAATCATCTCCAGATCGAATTGCAGTAGATTCATTACTCATACACCAACATGGCTTAAGTTCTATAAATAGTCTAAATTCCAAAAAAAGGTAATTTTAGGAATAAAAATTATCAGAGACCAATTCTAACATCTAAAATTTTGCAACCCTTACCTTTTTCCATTACAAGTACAGGATTCATATCTAATTCTTTGATCTCTTTGAAATCAGAAACTAATTGCGAAAGTCTCTGAATACATTCAGATAATTTTGCTATATCAGATGGTTTTTCACCTCTAACACCTTGAAGAAGTTTTTGAGTTTTAATTGAGGCAATCATATCATCAGATTCTTTGTCAGTGACAGGTGCAAGTTTGAATGTAACATCTTTTAGAACTTCTACGTAAATTCCACCCATACCCAACATAATGACTGGTCCAAATCCAGGCTCCAATTTTGAACCAATGATTAATTCTTTACCTCCTTTAACCATTTCAACAATCAATACTCCCTTAATCTCGGCTTTTTTATCATAATTTTTGGCATTTTTAATAATTGTCTTAAAAGCTGCCTTAACTTCAGCATCATTAGTCAAATTAACTTTAACACCTCCTGCATCAGATTTGTGAATAATTTGGGGTGATGCAATTTTCATAACAACAGGATAACCAATTTTCTTTGCAGTTTTTACTGCTTCAGCTTCATTTGTAGCCAGTGCACTAGCAGGAAGCGGTAATCCATATGCTTTGAGAACTTCCTGTCCTTCTTCTTCCAATAAGTTAGGTCTTTGTTCACTTTTTACTTTATCAAATATTTTCTGAGCTTTTGTTTTGTTTACTTTGAATTTAGTGATTTTTCCTTTTGGAGATTTAACCCAATTTCTAAATCTAATCATTGCAGCAAGAGTTCGTATTGCGCCCTCAGCATATGTATAGTATGGAACATTTCCTTTTGCTAAAATTTCTCTATTAGTGATACCTTCATCTAATCCCATTAAACTTGCAAGCATTGTCTTTTTGTGTTTTTTAGACATGTTAACAATTACTTCTGCTAATTTATCATAATCTAAAGTTCCAGAAGGAGTACACATTGAAATCACTGAACCAACTTTTGGATGAGCAAGTACTCTATCTAAAACATCATTGAATCTATTAAAATCAGCATCACCGACAATGTCAACAGGATTTCTAGAGCTTCCCCAAGGTGGAATGACTGCATCAATTTTTTTTCTGACACTTGTAATATCAGCCATTTTAATTTTCATTTTTGAACATGCATCAGTTGAAATAATTGCAGGACCACCTGCATTTGAAACAATTACTAGATCACCTGCCAATGGTAATGGTTGTTTAGAAAATGCTGTTGCATAATCAAATAGTTCTTCCATAGTATCAACTCTAATTGCGCCAGATTGTTTTAGTAATGCATCATAAATTTCATCAGAACCCATTAATGCACCAGTATGAGACATTGCAGCTTTTGCACCTTCTGGACTACGACCAGATTTAAGAACAAGAACTGGTTTTTTGAGTTTTTTAGTAATATTTTTACAAACTTTAAGAAATTCTTGTCCATCACCCATATCTTCAAGATACATCACAATTACTTCGGTTTGTTTGTGTTCAGCTAAAATTTTTAGTACATCTACTTCACTCATTGCAGCCTTATTTCCAAGACTTACAACTGCTGAAAAACCAATTCCTTGTGCACTAGCATCTTCAACTAATGCAGCACAAATTGCACCACTTTGAGAAACAAGTGCAATCTTTCCAGATTTTGGTGTAATTTTGAGGAATGTAGAATTCATCATTGTTTTAGGATCAAGATTCATTACACCAAGACAATTTGGTCCAATGATTTGGATTTTGTATTTTTTAGCTATATCTTTAATTTCTTGTTCGCGTTTTGCACCTTCTTCGTCTACTTCTTTGAAACCAGCGGTAATGATAATTACACCTTTGATTTTTTTCTTACCACATTCTTCTAAAACTGGTGCAACTAGTGTATTTTTAATTACGATAACTGCTAAATCAATTTGTTTAGGAACATCTAATACAGTTTTGTAAGCTTTTTTAGAAAATACTTGATCACGTGATGGGCTAATTGGATAAACAATACCTTTGAACCCATTCATAATATTTGATGTAATTGTAGCACCAACACTACCAGCTTTATCTGAAGCACCAATTACTGCAATTGATTTGGGTGATAAAAAGACAGATTCAGCCATGTAAAAGGGATTTAAAATTTTGTATAATAAAGTTATTCATAGAAATTTCTGATCTCTGATTTTAACTCCCTAACATCTTACCAGCAAGATTTTCTTTTCTAGGAATCCAAACTATTGATAATTTAGAAAATTTTCCAATAATTAGCCATGATTCACGAGCTAAATCACGAAGCTTTTCATTATTTATTGCAAATTCATGATTTAGTTGATTTACAGTATTTTTAGAATCGCTGAAAATAGTAATTTCGTCATCAGTTTCTACAAATTTCTTTAACGCTGAAATAATTGCTAAATATTCAGCTTGATTGTTTGTAATTTCAGGTTTTTTTTCATAAAAAGATTCACCAGTTTCTTTGACAAAAAATCCATATCCACCATCTGAACCTCCAGAACCATCAACATAAACACTAATTTTCATCTTTATACAACCTGGTTATCTTCACAGTTAGATTAACTACTATCATGTAAATTACTGTTGATATACTTTGAGATATTAGTGATGCCAAATATGGATCATAGCTTATGATAAGAAAATAATATTGCAGTATGCCTCTAAAAATAGTATAAACTATTTCTCCGATTCCAAGTGAAGTAATTAATTTCTTAAGATCATGTTTTAATTTAACAGAATCTGTTTTACCAGAATCTAAAAGGTATTTTTTTCTATTATCTAAATAAAATAAAAAACTAAAGACAGAAAAATAAATTACATAATCTGCAATTGTTGTATATGTAGCATTAAGATATTCAGTTTGTTCAGAAAGAAGTTGTGCAATAATTGCTGAAATAATTAATGATGCTGCAAAAGCAATTAGAATATTTTTGTTAAGTTTAAGATATTCTTGTAACATATTATTTGCCAATTTTTAGCATAAATAAATTGAAATCACATTACTTTGTGGTAAATTATGATTTTTAACTAAAATTGATTAAACTCGTGCCTAAAATCATAATAGAAACTATAAAAAAGATAATCAATGAAATTGAAATGAATTAAAATGATGATGAATTATGACGCACCACTATATAGACCACCATCAGAAGCTAGATCTTTAATTTTTCAAGTAACATTAGGTTGTTCATTTAATGAATGCTCATTTTGTGATATGTATAGATCAAAAGAATATTCTGAAAGACCATGGGAAGATGTAAAAGCTGAAATCGATATGATGTCAAAATATGTTCCAGAAACAAGAAGAGTTTTTCTTGCAGATGGAGATGCACTTAATCTTGACTCAGAGTATATGATTAAAATTTTAAAATACATTAGAGAAAAATTTGCAAATATTGAGAGAATTTCATGTTATGCAATGCCAATGAATATTTTGAAAAAAACACCTGAAGAATTAAAAAAAATGAATGAAGCAGGATTAGACATGTTTTACTTAGGAATTGAAAGTGGTTCAGATATTGTTTTGAAAAAAGTAACTAAAGGTGCAGTTGCAAAGACAATTATCAAATCAGTTAACAAAGCAAAAGAAGCCGGCTACATAATGTCATGTATGGTAATTTTGGGATTAGGTGGAAAAAAATATTCTAAAGAACACATCAAGGGAACAGCTGAAGTAATTAGCGCATGTTCACCAAATTATGTTGGTGCATTAACATTGTATCTAGAAAATGGAATCAAACAAGAATTTATCGATAAGTATCAAGGTGAATTTGTTCGAATAAATGATGATGAAGGATTGGAGGAACTTTATGAATTGGTTAATCAAATTAATACAAAAGAGGAAATCATATTCAGAGTAAATCATGGTTCAAATGCATATACTGTAAAAGGTACATTCCCACAAGATAAACAAGAAATGTTAGAAAAAGTTGAATGGATGAAAGAACATCCAGAAATTGTGCGTCCTCAAGGAATTAGAGGATTTTAAATAATTAAAAAATAACTAGAATTAAGAAAAAATTATTGTTTACTAGTGATTAGTTTGTTTATTTTTTCCATCTTCTCTCCCCACCACCAAAATCTTCCTGATTCAACTCGTACACCATCTTTGTAAAGTTTGGAAGTAATTTCTGATTTAATAATTTCAGTATTTTTAGAATTTAATTCAATTTCCTTGTGTTCTGATAAAATATGTTCTTGAAGTTTTAACCAAACTTTTTCCATACTCTCGTCATTAAATGACCATGTACAATCTCTCTCTGCTTCTCTACATCTAATTGATCTTACCATAATACCAACCTGTATTTTTTCTCAAATTAAAAATTATAAATTTTCAATTACAGATTTCAGATTTTCAGGGAGTTCTGGGAGT
>REGF01000026.1 GCA_003702465.1 Candidatus Nitrosomarinus sp.
AAATTATTGAAAAATGCTATAGATGAATTTGAAATTGAAGGATTAGTTCATGGTGGAATAAAAAGTAAATTTCAAAAAGAAAAATTCGAAAATTTATGTACGAAATTAAATTTGAAAATTGTTTCTCCTTTATGGGATAGTGAACCAAAACAATACATGAATGATTTACTTGAATCCAATTTCTGCTTTATTATGACCACTGTTTCTTCTGATGGTCTAGACGATCAATGGTTAGGAAAATTAATTTCAAAATCTGATGTAAAAAAGTTAGATAATTTATCTGATAAATTTGGATTTAATTTGAATTTTGAGGGCGGAGAGGCTGAAACTTTTGTTATTGATTGTCCTTTATTTTCAAATTCGATTAAAATTAATAAATCTACAAAAAATTGGGATGGTTATAGAGGAAGGTTTGAAATAGTGGATGCGGAGTTAAATTACAATGCTTGATGGACTGAAAAGTAGCCTTGGTGACGCAATTAAAAAAATTGTTAAATCTTCAGGCATAGATGAGGAGTTAATTAAAGATCTCTGTAAGGATGTTCAACGAGCTTTGTTAACCTCTGATGTTAATGTTCGATTAGTACTTGAAATTACTAAAAGATTAGAAGAACGTTCATTAAATGAAACTCCTCCTCCTGGACTTTCTCGCAAAGATCATATTGTAAAAATTCTATATGATGAGCTATCAAAATTATTGGGTAATGAGTCAGATTTTGACTTTAAACCTGGTAAACAAAATAAAATTATCTTATTAGGAATTCAAGGAAGCGGTAAAACTACTGTTGCCTCAAAACTTGCAAAATTTTTGACTGGACAAGGTCATAAAGTTGGTGTTGTTGGTGCTGATACTTACCGACCTGGTGCATTAGTTCAATTAAAAATGATGTGTGAAAAATCAAATGTAGAAGTTTATGGTGAAGAAAATAATAAAGACTCTCCAAATATTGTTCAAAATGGATTAAAACATTTTGCAGGTCAACCCCTTGACGTAATTATTATTGATACTGCTGGTCGTCACAAAGAAGAACAAGATTTACTTGAAGAGATGAGTAGAATCAACAAAGTAGCAGATCCTGATTTAGCTTTACTTGTAATTGATGGAACAATCGGACAACAATGTTTCAATCAAGCAGAAGCTTTTCATAAAACCATTCCTGTTGGTGGTGTCATAATTTCAAAATTAGACAGTTCTGCAAAAGGTGGAGGTGCATTAGCAGCATCTGCTGCAACTGGTGCACAAATCATGTACATTGGTACTGGTGAAAGAATAGATGATTTAGAAAAATTTTCTCCAACTAGATTTGTTGGTAGATTACTTGGAATGGGTGATATTCAGGCTGTATTAGATTTAGCAAAAAGATTAGAAAATGAGGGTGATGATGTCCGAATGAAACGTATTTCTAGCGGAAAAATGAATATGGATGATTTCTTTTATCAATTAGAAGAAGTAACAAAGGTCGGTTCTCTCAAAGGACTTCTTGATAGTATGCCTGGAATGTCTGGAATGGTTAAAGAAGATCAAGTTGATCAAATGGAAGATAGAGTATCTAAATGGAGATACATTATTCAAAGTATGAATCAAGCTGAAAAAGCAGACCCTGATTTGTTGAATTCATCAAGAATCAAAAGAATTGCTAGAGGTTCTGGATGGCCTGAAAGTGAAGTCAAAGAACTAATGAAGAATTATAAAAATTCAAAGAATTTGATGAAAGCTTCTAAAGGTCGTCAAATGCAAGGCACTCTTAGAAAAATGGGTTTGGGATAACTTCTTTCATCTCAAATCAAACATGTCTAAATATTCTAATGTCCTTACTTCTTCATCAGAAATAATCAAAAAATATGATTTATGTGATTTTTGTTTAGGTAGATTATTTTCAAAACAACTTCGTTTATCTTCAAACAAACTTCTTGGTAAAAAACTAAAAAATGGTTATAATTCAAAACATCCATGTTATATTTGTAAAAATCTTTTTGATAATTTGGATTATTTTTTAAAATTAATGCTTGATTCATCTTCTGATTATGGATTTAACACTTTCAGTATTGGCACTACAGTCAAACCTTCTATTGTTGATAGAGATGATATTTTAAAATCTGAATTTAAGTTACGTGGAATTGATGGTATCAAATCTGAACTTGCAAAGGAATTGGGACGGCTTTTTTCAAAAAGGACAAAAAAAATTATTAATTATATTGATCCTGACGTAATTTTTACTATTAATTTCAAGGAGCAATCTTGCAATCTATATTCAAAACCTATTGTAATTTCTGGAAGATATACTAAATCAATGCGAGGATATTCTCAAAAACAAAAATCTTGTGATAATTGTAATGGAAAGGGATGTAGAACTTGTAATTTTCATGGAATTACAGAATTTAATAGTGTTGAAGGCATTATCTCAAAATTAATTTTTAAAAAATTTGGTGGTAGTACTGCAAAATTTACTTGGATAGGTGGTGAGGATAAATCTAGTTTGGTGTTAGGTTCTGGTAGACCTTTTGTTGTTAAATTACAAAATCCTGTAAAAAGGAAAAAAAGACTCAGTGATTTTACTTCTGAACCTGTATCTATACACAATTTAAAAATAATTGATGATTATCCAAAATCTCCTTTGAAATTTTCTTCTCTAATTTCAATAAAAATCTCTACTGATTCAAAATTTGAGTCTAAATATCTAAAAAAACTAAAAACTCTTACAAATATTCCTATTTTTATTTCTGAAAAATCTGGAAAATCTTATGAAAAAAAAATTTTTGATTTAACATATAGAAAAATCTCTGATCAAATTATTTTATTGAAAATTAGAGCTGAAGGTGGATTACCAATTAAACGATTTGTAACTGGAAATAATGTCGAACCTAATATCTCTGGAATAATTGGTATGGATTGTTTATCTGAAAATTTTGATTTTCTTGAAATTTTTGTCAATGATAACAATTAACTAGCGCTAAATAATGCAATTTATCATGCCAATGAGAAAAAAAGGTAAACACCAAAGACATGCTGATCAAAGAGCAAATACTCGTAGAGTAAAAAAAGCAAAATGTGGAAAGCCTAGATCATAAGAAAATCAACATTTTTACATTAAAATTTTTAATAATTAATGTTGGATCCTTTAGTACGTTTTAGAGATGCATATTCTAAGGGTCTTATTCCTAAGGACGTTTATGATCTTACTCTGAAGCGTTTTCCAATAACTGTTGCTGGAATTAATCGAATTGAAAAAGCATCTGGTATTCAATATCCCGTGGCTTATGTTGAACCTTCACTAGTACTATCTGCCTCAGAATCAAATTCATATGAATATGGAATTTTATTTGCTAGGACGATTCCTGTCATGTTTGAGGAAAAATTTCAAGTGGTTATTCAAATTTCTGCACCTTTGATTGCATATGGGTTGAAAGGTACTATTCATGCAATTTTAGCACATGAATTTTTGCATTTTTTAGAATTAATTAGAAAAATCTCAAAAATGGAATTACTTTCTGATGAATTATCTGGGAATTTATTTGAAAATGTGTATAGTGATGAAACTAGATTGTTTGAACCTCGTGCTGTCTTTAAGGATAGAACATTGTTAACTCACATCACTAAAAAATTCCCATCTGGCTTTCGTGATTATAAACTTGAAGATAAAGTGATAAAATTTTGGTCTGATAGAAATTTACCTAAATCTAATATTTCATTAGATGCTAACAATGTAAAATTATCTGCTGAATCTTTATCAAACATTAAACTTGATCCAAAATTTATTGATAAAATTACCACACTAGAAGAAAAGAGCTCCAAAATACGTAAAAAAAGATTGTACTAAATAATTTATTTTATTGTTATTGTTTGAATTCTGTTAAACCACACTTTCCACATGTGTTTCTATCTTTATGTTCAGACATGTATACTCCTTTACCACATCTTGAACAGTTTTTCTTATTTCTTGTTGCTTTATCTCCATCAATTTTGAAATAACCATAAACTTTTGGACTAGAACCTTTGTTACCTTTTTTTTCTACAGGCATTATTCTGTTTTCTCCTCAGCTGGTGCTTCAGCTGCTGCCTCTTCAGCTGGTGCTTCAGCTGCTGCCTCTTCAGCTGGTGCTTCAGCTTCAGCTGCTGCTTTTTCAGCTTCAGCTATTTTTGCTTTAGCCTTATCTAATCTTGAAAAGATTGTTGGATTGATGTGTTTTTTTGCCAATCCTTCATCATCATAAACATAGAATGTTCCAGTAACTTTTGACATTCCTACATGAGTTTTTAATCTCATTGGAATCACTACTTTTCCATCTAGTTTGAATTCTTTTGTAATCATGTCTACTGCTTCCATACTCTTCAATTTTCCACTTGATCCTGGAAAATCACAAGTTAACTCTCTTCTTGATAAGAAGGTATTATTGACATCTGAAAGTGTCTCAATGGTTGACATGTATCAAAAATCCTTTGGATATTTCATATAAACCTAGTTGAATCTACACAAGAAATTTAAGAATATGGGGTGAATCGATGATATGGAGCGATATCTAATTCATTTAAAAAATGAAAAATTTATTCCTATAAATTCTCGTGAAATTCTTTATCGTGCAAGAGATCTAATTACTGATACTGATGCTCATATTCGACTTTGTAGAGTTGCTACTAAGTTTATTGAATTTGATGTAGCTATTGAAACAAAAGATGTAGATGAATTGGTTGACAAATTATCTCCAATTGGAGAACTAGATAATATTCGACATGTTGCAGAAGAAGAAATTGAAATAGATCAAGGAATTAAAGATGGGATATTTTATTTTAATAGTGAAAGATTTTGGGAATGTCATGAGGCATTTGAAGGCGTCTGGAAACAATGTTTTGGACGTGAAAAAGAATTAGTTCAAGGAATAATTCTTGTGGCAGTTGCATATGCTCATGCTCAAGAAAATGAATTAAGTATTGGAGTTGCTATGCTAACAAGAGCATTAGAAAAATTAGGAACTTCTCCTTCAATGTATCATTCAATTGATGTTGAAAGAATCAGGAAAAAATCTATCGAAATGCAAAAAATTAATGATTTGGTTTTATTTGAGATCTAATTAGCTCTAATGATTTTGTAACAACTTCTGCACCTTGTAGTAATCCTATACTTCCTTTTTTTGCTTGGTCTTCAGTCATTCTTGTAGTTCCATCATTTTTGATAAAATCTGCTGACACAACAACTGGTACTGGATCATCACTATGTCCTTTGTTAATACATGGAGTTGAGTGGTCTGCAGAAATAATTATGGCCACATTGTTTGAATCTATGTTTTCTACCAGTGTTTTGAAAAATCTTTGATCAATTTCTTCAATGTTCTTCATTTTACCAATTGCATCTCCATCATGACCAAATTCATCGGGTCCTTTAAGATGAACATAGATTGCATTATGTGTTTCCATTGCTTTTGCTGCAACTCTTGCTTTTTCTTCATAATCTGTCAAGCCTCCTGCTTCAAATGCTTTCATTTTCAAAACTTCAGAAATTCCTAATTCTACCGGCATATCTACAATACATGAAAACTTCATTTCATGTTTTTCATTAATTGGAGGTACATCTGGATATTTGTTACCTGCATCTCGAAGTAGAATACAACTTAGTTGTTTTTTATTTTGTTCATTTCTCTTTTTATTAATATCACTCTTTTTCATAATTTGGATAGATTGCTCTGAAAATTCATTTACTAAGTTTGATGTAATTTTTGCATCTTCGATATCTTCTAATGGTAAACATTTTTCAACTTTCAAATTGTCTCCTACTTCTTTAGCTACTCCCATTCCACCAATGTTGCTATATGCAGGATCTGTGTTTGTAATTCTTGATGATAATTTTTTAGATGGTGCTCTAATTCTAACTGTTACTCTGTGACCTATTGTTGGTGCAACAACAACTTGAGTATCTGGAATCGAAAATTGAATTTTCTCTTCTAATTCTTTTGCAATTCCCTCTGCATCTTCTTTTTCAATATGTCGCCCTGCTCTTCTGTCTGTAATTACTTCATTTTCATTTAATGTTGAATAGTTTCCTCTTAATGCTAAATCTCCATCTTTAAAATCAATTCCAACTCCTATTGCTTCAATGACTCCTCTTCCCGCATAATCTGCATGTTCAAATTTGTACCCTAACATGTTGAATACTGCGATATCTGATTCTGGGGCAATCCCTTTTCCCACTGAAATTACTTCCCCAATTACTCCATTACTGGCAATTTTGTCCAATGTAGGTGTATTTGCTGCTTCTAAAGGTGTTTTTCCGTCTAAATCTGGATGTGGTAGATCCCCCACTCCGTCTAAAAGAACATAGATCATGTGTACATTGGAATTGTCCATCTGAACTCTGTTTATCCGAACCTTTGATCTCTGTTTTAAATCTTGCAATGTCATTGCGATCAATAATTAATTCTAGTGTTTTGATCAATCATAATTTGTGAAATGAAAAATTATTTTTTTATTTTTGAATTTATTTGATTTTATTTTTAGTAAACATTTTAACATACAATTACTTTCAATAACAATTATGGGTGATATGCGTAAAGATTATGTTTCTGAAAGGTTTATGATTGTTTCAAAAAACAACAAATCTGTTGATGGCAAAAAAAATCCTTTTGCTCCAGGAAATGAATCTCTAACTAATCCTTCAGTTTTATCTCTTGTTGAAAAAGATGGAATGTTACAACGTCTTCAAGATAGTGAAGATGATTTTGTTGAAGGTTGGTCTATTCGTGTTTTTGAAAGCAAAAATCCTGTAGTTTCTGTTGATACAGAAAATTCTTACAGTGAAAAACCATTTTACAGTGAACCCAATTATGGTTATCATTATGTCATTGTAGCTTCTCCAAATACTAAAGACACATTTTCTACAATTTCTCCAGAACAATGGTCAAATGTTTTAGTTGTTGTTCAAGATAGACTTCGTTGGCTTTATACTCAAAAAGGTGTAACCTACGTTTCAATTTATGGTGATAATGGTGAATTAGCTGGTAGCACTAATCCTCATCCTCACTTGAATATCCTTACTCTCTCTACCATTCCCCCTGTAATTGACGCAGAAGCTGAAGCCTCTCATAAAATTTTGAATGAAAAAGGGGTATGTCACATGTGTCAAACAATTAATGAAGAATTGAGTGGACCTAGACAAATACTTCAAACAGATGGATTTATTGCATTTTCTCCTTGGGCACCATCATACCCATATGAATTTTGGATTTCTCCTAAAAAACATACTACTAGTTTCTCAAAAATTACTCAAAAGGAAATTAATGATTTATCCCTAATTTTGAGGGCAACTTTAGGAGGTTTAACAAAAACTATCAAAAATGTTTCATATAATCTGGTTTTTCACCTTTCACCTGAGAAGAAAAATACAAGACAAATTCATTGGCATATTGAAATTTATCCAATAACTAAATCTTGGTCTGGGCTAGAACGTGGTTATGGAATATTTTTGAATGATGTATCGCCTGAAGATGCTGCTGAAAAACTTGGAATTGCTTGTAGGAAAGAACTAGCTAATTTAGTTGGAATTCTTTAATTTCTGAATGGTTTATTTATCAACTCTATTTACTTCTGTTAATGGGGAATGTTGAAAAATGGCTTGCAGTAATTAGTGTCGCTCTTTTTGCAATGTTTGCTGGTGAAATGATTTCTGTTTATTATTTTATGTTAACTGTTCCTGAAGATGCTGTTATTGCACAAGGATTTGATCCTGATCCCAAATTAATTCAATTTGTTTCAATTGGTGTTGCTCCAGCTGGTATTTTAGCTGCAGTTGCTTACATTATGTCCAGGAATTATGGTTCAAAACAAATTGGTGGTTTAATTATTGTTGGAGGAATTGTTTTACTTGCAGGTAATCTTGTAGTTTATTCTTGGGTTGATTCTGTTCCAGAAATTTATGTAACAGATGCAGTTCAATATCTTCCACCTTTATTCATGATATTATCTGCTCCTGTTATGATTGTTGGTGCATCTTTAATTTTGAGACGTAAAAAACGCCCAACAAAAGAATATTTTTAGATATGATCAAATCTAAATTCATTTGAATGATATTTGAAACCTATTTTTTCATAAAATTGTTTAACTTCGTCTGAACAATTTAGAATTGTTTTATAGCAATTATGTTTTTTAGCAAGTTCTAATGCATATTTGACAATTTTTTCGCCTATTTGGTTACCTTGAAACTCTTTACTAACCACTACGTCTTCTATATGTCCAACAAATCCTCCTTGGTGAATAAATTTGGGCTCAATTAATAGAGTTGTAGAACCTACAATTCTATCATTAATTTCAGCTACAACTATGATGTGATTGGGATTTGATTGAATAAGGTTGAAAATCTCTAATGCCTTTTCTTTACTAATATTGCTTGCTTCTCTTAATGTATCTAGTGAATTTAGAAAACCTTTTTGAAAATCTTCTTTTTCTAATTTTCTTATTGTTGGTTGACTCATTTTGAAACTCTCTTTTGTTTTTGTTCGTACTCCTTACATGCTTGCATATATGATTCCTTATTTCCTATATCTGTAAATCCTTTTTTTGTTACAAAACTTCGTACTGATTGTTTTTTCTTCATTGCTTTTTTAATTACATCATCCATTCCATATGACTTATTCTTTGGAATCAAATCGAAAATTAATGGATTCATTATATAACAACCCATGTTTACATTTGCTTTTATTTCTGGTTTTTCATTCCAGCTAATTACTTTTCCATTTTTTGATGTTTCAATAACTCCGTACTGTAAATTTGTCTTGTATTCATTTAAACTCATTGTAACCATTGGTTTTTTTGTAGTATGTTGTTTAATCATACTTCTTAAACTAAAATTAAAAATTGAGTCTCCATACATACATACAAAATCATCATCAATAAATTGTTCAGCTGTTTTGAGTTGTCCTGCAGTAGCTAATGGTTTTTTTGAAATTGCATATTCAATCGATACTCCAAATTTACTTCCATCTCCAAAATACTCTTCAATTGATTCTCTGAGATAACTAACACAAATAACAATCGATTTGATTCCTCCCTTTTTTGTCCATTCTATTAGATGTTCTAAAATTGGTTTTTCTCCTACAGGTAGCATGGGTTTAGGTTTGTTATTGGTTAGTGGTCTTAATCTTGTTCCTAGACCGCCTGCAAGAATGACTGCTTTCACAAACCTTATTTCAAATTTGAGTATTTATGTTCAAGGATAAATTTATCATGATTTGAATAATTTTTGTATTTTCTTAATAACAACTTCTGGAGTTTCTCCAAATACTATTATCATTGGCTCTTTACCAAAATCTCCTTTGTGAAAAATTACATCTGGTGCTTTTTTTGAATTTTTAATAGCATTTTTAATTCCCCATGCTATTGTAGAACCATTTTTTTTAATATTTTTTGGTTCCTGACTTCTATCATAATCATATGTATTCCATTTCATTTTTTTAATTTTAGATATTGTTGATTCTCTAAATTTTAAATTAATTGCAGATTGAATTTTTGAGTATTTTTTATTTACAGATAATAGAGCTGTTGCAACATGTTTTGATCCTCCATACTCTATATTTCCAGCTACAACTGCTTTTTCTCCTGCTTTCACAATTCTTCCAGAAATTCCTACTATTTCCTTAATAGATTTTGGTTTAGGTTTTGAAAAAACAAAATTAGTTTGACATTCTGGTATGTTTTCAACAATCTTTTTTATTTTTGTAAATTCATCAATTGCTTTACTCAGTTCAATTTCATATTCATCTAATTTCTCAAAATTAGTTACTTCGAAGCCTTTACCTACTTTTTTTGAATTCTTAATTGAATTGAGAGTAATTTGTTTGGCAAATTCTAATGATTTTTTAATATTTTTAAATTTAATTATTCCATACAGTGCTATTGCTGAATGAATTCCACCACTACCACGATTTATTTTTGAAATTTTTTCATCATCCAGAAAATATTTCTTATTTGTCTCTAAAATGAAATCTGAGATTTTTTTATTCTTTTCTTCTATCCCCGTAATTACCACATTTCTTGCACCCATTTTTTGAATCATTTTTGCAGTTTTTTCAGGTTTATTTTTTGAATTAATTTTTGTATTTGTTAAAATTTCAGCCTCAAATTTGTTTGGTGTAATTATTGTAGCAAGAGGAATGATGAATTTTTTAAAATCTACAATTGCTGATTTTTCAATTAACATCCCTCCGGTAGTTGATTTTATTACTGGATCCACAACAATTGGAACGTCTAATTTTTTCAAATATTTGTAAATTACTTTTATGATTTCTGAATTATACACCATCCCAATCTTAATTCCGTCAATTTTGAAATCTGTAATTATTGATTCTAATTGATTTTCTAAAATTTTTTTTGATACTGGTTCTATTTTTCCAAAATCTGAAGTGTTCTGCCCTGTTATGGAAGTAATTACTGTGAGACACTGAACATCAAACTTTGAAAAGATTCTAACATCACTTTGAATTCCTGCACCTGATGATGGATCTGAACCTCCAATTGATAGTAAATTCACATCATTTGCTGATTTTTAACACTAATCTATTTTTCTGTATGAATATTTTTTCATTTCAAATTAACTTATCTATTTTATACTTGAATGATTTTTTTATTATGTGAGTAAAATCCCAATGATTGATGATCGTATTCCAGATCGATTACAATGTACGAATTGTTTACTTCCTATGCAATATCAAGAAAAAAAGGATGGAAAATTTCTTTGGCAGTGTTTTAAATGTGGAAAAAAATATTTCATCTCTCAAAATGTTGATGATGATATAGAAGAAAGTTGGAGTCCTCCTAGATGACTGAACCTGAAAAAACTCTTTCAAAATCAACCTTAGAACAATTTGATAATTACAAATCCCTGATATCTGCTGAAATTGAGTTAATTCAACGAATTCTTGAACTACGTCAAAATTTTTCTAATTCTGATGATATACAACGCATAATCGAGCCTATAATGCAAAGAATTCATCAAATACGTAAAGAGAAATCAGTCATAGAAAATAATTTGAATTTATTATAGTCATGAAGTGGATTGACTTACACATTCAAATGAACAAAATTCATCTCTCATACTATGGAATTCTTTTCCACAATGCATGCATTCTCTAATCATTTTCATAAAGAGAGTTAATCTTTTTTCAATTTAAACATGAAAATTTTATTAATATAGTGCTAACTAATTATGCGATCAAAATAATCTCTTTTTCTCACGATTGTTTAAATCAGGTAAAAACTAGATTAAGTCATGGCCACTCAGATGACTTCTGCACGTCGTGGAATTGCTACTGATGAAATGAAACAAGTTGCAAAAGATGAAGATGTTTCACTTGATTGGTTGATTCCAAAAATTGCTAGAGGTTCAATTATTATTCCAAGTAACAATGCTCGTCCTCAAAAAATCCACAATGTTGGTATTGGCAAAGGAATGAAAACTAAAGTAAATGTCAATATTGGTACTTCTACTCTAAATGTAAACTTAGATGAAGAAATTGAAAAAGCTAAAGTTGCAATAAAATACCATGCTGATACTATGATGGATCTTAGTGATGGTGGAGACGTAAAAGAAATTAGGCGTTCTCTTTTAGATGTGGCTCCTATCACTTTTGGAACTGTTCCAATTTATGAAGCATACAATTATGGTGTTGAAGTTCACAAAAATCCTCTTAATTTAACTGAGGATGATTATCTGAATGCTTTTGAAAATAATGCAAAAGATGGAGTTGATTATACTACAATTCATTGTGGTATTACAAAAGATATTGCTAAACGAATTTTGAAAGTTCAAAGATATGGTGGAGTTGTTAGTAAGGGTGGAACAATTACTGCCGCATGGATGTTAAAACATGATAAAGAAAATCCTTACTTAACTCATTATGATTATCTTATGGAAATTGCTAAAAAATATGATGTAACTTTTAGTCTTGGTGATGCACTAAGACCTGGCTCAATATTGGATTCTCATGATGAATTACAAGTTCAAGAAATGATTAACATTTCTCAATTGACAAAACGAGCTCATGAAAATGATGTTCAAGTAATGGTTGAAGGACCAGGTCATGTTCCATTAAATGAAGTTGCTGCTAATGTTAGATTGGCAAAATCTCTCATTGGTGATGTACCTTACTATGTTTTAGGTCCTTTAGTTACTGATATTGCATCTGGACATGATCATATTGCCAGCGCAATTGGTGCAGCAGTTTCAGCAAGTGAAGGTGTTGATTTATTGTGTTATCTAACTCCTTCTGAACATTTGGCATTACCTAATGCTGAAGAAGTTAAAGCTGGATTAATCGCATATAGAATTGCAGCTCATGCTGGTGATCTTGTAAAAATGAGAGATAAAGCGATTAAATGGGATATGGAAATGACTGAAGCTAGACGAACCTTAGACTGGGAAAAACAACTTGCATTATCAATTGATCCAGAAGAAGCAGCAAAAATTCATAGTAGAACTGGCCAACATCCTGGAAATAATGTCCCTTGTACTATGTGTGGTGGTGCATGTGTTTACATGATGTTGCCACAACAAAAAAAATATGAAAAAGAAAATGAAAATTTAAAGCAAATTGAGTAATAATTTTTCAAGACTGGGAACTGTTTCATAATTCTTTAATTCTATAGGTAAAATCCATTTGAAATCAGAATTTTCCCAATTAAGCTGGATTGTTTCTTTTTTTGTTTCAAATAAAAATGGAAATATTTCCCATTGGTGATTTTTATATTGTGATGAAGAAATTTTCATTTTTTCTGATTTTTTAACCAGTTTGATTTCATCCTCTTTCATTCCTATTTCTTCAAAAATTTCAATTTTTGCTCTATCTAAAGGATTTTCATTATTTTCAATCATTCCGCTAACTCCTGACCATAGACCTTTCATTGATCTTACTTTTTCACTTCTTTTTAGAATTAAAATTTGATCAGAATTTTTTATAAAAGATGTAACAATTCGTGTGGAACGCATTCTTTATTTTTCAACAGATTTGACCATCTTTGAGAGTTTCTTATAGGACTCATCAAGGTCAGTATGTTTTGAAAGTCTCTCTTGACAATTTTTAATATATTCAATAACCTCTTCTGTTTTTGATTCTTGAACTGATGTCAACAATCTTCCAATGTCTTTCCATAACTCTTCTGCCACTCTTCTGATTTCTGGATTTGCAATAATTGTTTCAATTAATTCGGGAGTTTCTGTCATTATACTTTCTGCAAGAGTTTTTTGCACTCTAAATGTAGTACCTGACATTTTTTCTGTCAATAACATTTTTTCATCTTTAGAAATTATGTTTGCAAAAACTAAATTCATAAGATGTGTTAAACCTAAAATAACTGCAATTTTTTTATCATGTTCAATTGCGTCAATAGTGACAAAATTAGCTCCATCAAACAATGTTTTTGCAACTGTTAACTCTTTTTTTGCATCTTTAATGGGTACTGAAATAATATTCTGATTTTTTATTGTTTTAATTCCAGGACCAAACATAGGATGGATACAGATAGGATTAATCTTATCTGGCATTTTTGATAATGATGATACAACTTTTGATTTCTCCGATGAAATTTCAATTAGATATGTTCCTTTTTTCATTTCTTTTGCAATTAGTCTGATAATTTCTGGTGTTCTTCTGGTTGGTGTACACAATACTACATAATCTGCCTTTAGAATTGCTCCTACTAATGATTCTGAAACTAGGATATCTTTACCAAAACTTGTTGTTTCAGTATCATATCCAGTAACTTCAAAATCTAAACCTGCAAAATACTTTGTGAACCAACGGCCCATTTGTCCACCTGCACCAATCACTGTTAATTTTTTCACTGTTTATCACTCATGATATTGCCTAGTATATGCATTCCTTCCATTAGTGTTTTCTCGTCTTGACACGCAGATATTCTAATGAAATTCTTGTAATTTCCAAAACCCTCTCCTGGGGCAACTGCTATCCCTTTTTCTAATGAATTATTAGCAAATTTTACCCCATCAAAGTCTTTTTGATTAATTCTTGCAAAAATGTACATTGCTCCATCTGGATTCATGAATTCTAGTCCCATCTCATTTGCTTTTTCTGATAACTTGTCTAATCTATTTTGGATTAATTCTGAATTGCTTGATGTGTCTGCATCTAATGCTTTCATTGCAACATATTGAATTGGTTCTGAAACATTTGTTAAACAGAGTGCTTCCAATTTGACCATTTTTTCTATAATTTCTTTTGATGTAATTGCATAGCCTATTCTGAATCCTGTCATTGCATGTGATTTAGAAAATGATTGTGTGACAATACTTTTTTCATAATTGTAACTTAATACGCTCTTCCAATTATTTTTTGCATATTGTGAATAAATTTCATCACTCAAAACGTAAAGATTGTTCTGCTTGGCTAAATTCATAATGTCATCTTGCAATTTTTCTGGTAAAATTTTTCCTGTTGGATTATTTGGATAATTAAGAACAATCATTTTTGTATTTGAATTAATTGTATTTTTAATCTCTTCAATTGAGGGCTCCCATTTTTTTTCTAAAGTTGTACTAATTGTTCTAACTTTTATTCCTGAATTTAATGCACAATCTTTGTATGCTGGCCATGCTGGTTCAATTACTATCATCTCATCACCTGGATTCAGTAATGTGCTTATTGCAGAAAAAATTGAAAATCTTGCACCTGGACTGACTATGATATTTTCTTGTGAAATTTCTGTATTGAATTTATGTGAAACATATTTTGCAAGTGCTTCTCTAAATTTTGGCATTCCTTTTGCTTGACCATATTTCATAAATCCTTCATCAAAAACTTCTGATAATGATTTTTTTACAATTTCTGGTGGAGTAAAATCTGGTTCGCCAACTTCTAAATGAATAATTTTTTTACCTTCCTGTTCAAGTGATTTTGCTTTTAAAAATATTGAAAGATGTGTTTGTTTATTTTCTGATTGAACTTTAATTGATTCATTTAGTAAGAAATTCAAAAATTTTGATGCTAGTGTTTCATCTA
>REGF01000027.1 GCA_003702465.1 Candidatus Nitrosomarinus sp.
ATTAATGATTCAGAACGTAAACCGCCTGCTATTTCTACTGGAATAGATATTGAAGAAACAATTTTTTTAATTAATTCAAAATTTGTTCCCAGTCCCAAAGTAGCATCTAAATCAACTAAATGAATCAAGTCAGCACCAGCATCTTCCCATTGTTTAGCAATAGATATAGGATCATCACTGTAAACGGTTTTCTGATTTGGATCACCTTTGTAGAGTCTAACTACTTGGCCATTCATTAAATCAATTGCTGGAATAACTTTCATTTTTTACACACATTTAGAAAATTTTGTATCATGATTTTTCCAACATCACCTGATTTTTCAGGATGGAATTGAGTTCCAAAGAAATTATTTTTTTCAACAACTGCTGGAACTTTGACACCATAATCAGATTCAGCAGTAATTACATCATCAAATTTAGGTTTTGCACGATAAGAGTGAACAAAATAAACCCATGAACCATCATTAACACCTTCCAAAATAGTTCCAGATTTTTTAATTTCTAAATTATTCCATCCCATATGTGGAACTTTCATTGTAGATGGTAAAACTACAATTTCACCATCAATTACATTAAATCCTTTTTCAATACCTTCTTCACTTTTTTCAAAAAACATTTCCATGCCTAAACATATGCCTAAAACAGGAGTATCCTCTTTTACATAATCATGGAATTTGATTTTTGAATTTTCATTAATACTCTTTATTGCAGGATCAAAATTTCCAACACCAGGTAACAGTAATCCAGAATAAACATTTGGTTTATCAAAAGAAGTGATCACATCAACTGACGCACCAGCTTGCTCAAGACTATTTTTTAGGCTGAAAATATTTCCAGCGCCATAATCAAAGATTGCTAATTTTACCATCACATTGAACCTTTTGTACTTGGAATTCCTTTTTGTTTTTTATCAAATGACGATGCAGATCTAAATGCTACAGCCAAAGATTTGATTGCAGATTCAACTTTGTGGTGATCATTATCTCCATACTTTACAGTAAGGTGAATGCAGCTATTCAAATTTTGAAGCAATGATTGGAAAAAGTGTTCTAAATCTTCTTTAGATACATTTTCAATTTTACTTCGTTTAATTGATAAAGTCAATTTTGAATAAGGTCGTTTTACAAGATCTATGGATGCTTCAGCCAAAGATTCATCCATTGGAACAGAAGCATAGCTAAATCTTGTAATTCCACTTCTAGAACCTAATGCCTTATCGATTGCCTGGCCAATAGTAATGGCAGTATCTTCAATCAAGTGGTGTTCAATTCCATCATTAGATTTTGCATTGACTTTAAGATCCATCATTCCATGTTTTCCAAATGACGTGATTAAGTGATCAACAAAATTAATTCCTGTTTTGATGCTAGTATTTCCTTTTCCATCAATATTGACAGATACAGAAATTGTGGTTTCCTTTGTACTTCGATTGAGTGATGCTTTTCTTTGAGCCATATTTCTCACAGATTATCTGATAGATTTATTCTAAATTTAATACCTTTGGTAGTAAATCAATGGAATCAAGTACAAGAATAGCCTCGTTTTGTTCAAATAATTGTAATTTTTCCTCAGGATTTTTACTAGTTCCGATAATTCCACAAAAAGTTGTGTTATTACCCAAAATTGTGGCTTTTTTAGCCATGATAAAATCCTCCATTGAATCACCAACATACAAACAAAATTTGCTGTTCATTCCAGTAATACTAGTTACAAGTGATTGAGGATTAGGTTTTGCAAGTTCTCTAGGTTCGTCTTCTAAAAACATTGAATTTTTTAAATCAAATTTATCAAGCAAATTTTTTAATGAATATTTCACTGATTCTTTACCTCGTCCAGTAACCATAGAAATTTTATTTTTAAATTTATTCTCTAATTTTTCAGATAAAGAATTATTAAAAATCACAATATCATTTTCGATTAAACCAGGTTCAGAAAATTTTGATTTAGTATTAAATAATTTTGAATATAGTTCTGGTCCATAAAATAATTGATCAAATATTTGATATAAAATATTGTCCTTATGAGAACCAGGATAAGATAATTGTTCAATTATTTGAGAAATATCAACTTGATTTTTTAAGAAAGTTTCAACAGATTTGATACCTGTTGAATCAGAATTTTTTATAACAAGATTCATGAATTCAGTTTGATCTTTGTTTAATTTTTTTGCAGCAACAATTGTTAGAATTGCAGCATAAGTTAAATCAACTTCGTCATTAAAACCTCCTGTTGATTTAAACCCATCAATAATTTTAAAATCTATTTCAATTGAATCATTGATTTTTGCTAAAGATTCTAAAACATATTTTGTTGTTTTAATAATTGTTTGATCATAAGAATTTGTAATATCAACTAATACACCATCACAATCAAAAACTATACTATCAAATTGAGTAGAATCAAATGAATCATCAACATAGATGCCTTTTGATTTTTGTGTTAAAGTCATCCTAGATAATCACGAATAGCCAGTAAGAATTTTGAATTCATTTCTTTTGTTCCAATTGTAACTCTAAGACATCCATCATGATTTCCAATTTTACCTAGTTTTCTAATAGAAATTCCTTGCTCTGATAATGCTGAATATACTCGCTTATAGGAGCTATGTGCATCAAATAATACAAAATTAGCCTTAGAATCAAAGACTTCAAAGGCATCAAATTTCTGTAATGTTTCAATTATTCTTTGCCTCTCAGTTTTGATGACTTTAACTGCATTTTCCATCAAATTTACCTTTTCCAAGGCTAAAATTCCAGATTCAATAGTGATTGTACTCAGTGGATAAGGATATTGTAAAACATTCAAAAATGCATCAGTGAATTTTTTGTTTGCTACAAAATAACCTAAACGAAGTCCTGCCATTCCAAAAGATTTTGACAGTGTTCTAACTACAACTAAGTTATTTTGGGTTTTAACTAAACTAGAAAGGGAATAATCAGAAAATTCACCATATGCTTCATCAATGATTATCAAACCTTCAAATGATTTGATTAATTTTTTTATCTCTGGCTTAGAAAATTGAAACCCAGTTGGATTATTTGGAGAATCTAGATACAAAATATCAGCATTTTTTGATTCTTTAATAAATTGATCAACATCTAATTTCATTTCATCAGAAAACGGAATTCTGATTAATGGAATTGAATATAATTTACATCGTTCTTCAAAAAAACCAAAAGTTGGATTGGATGTAAGAACTTTAGTTTGTTTTGATGCAAAATTGGATAAAATTAAATCCAAAATTTGGTCAGAACCATTTCCAACTCCAATCATAGTTGAAGGTACTTTTACAAACTTAGAAATCATTTGAATTAATTTTTCAACTCCACCAAGAGGGTATTCTCTTACATCAGAATTTTTCCTAGCTCCTGATACAATATCATTTTGAAATTGTTTTGATAATACATAATTTTCATTTGAATCAAGTTTTAGAGAATTTTCATTTAACTCTGGTTTTTGATATCCTCCAATAGAAGAAAATTCTTTTACTTTAGAATCAAACCAATTTTTTTTCATCACAATCTACCTCTTACTGCCTGATAATGATTTGGTAATCCTTCAGCAGAAGTTAATGTTTCAAGATGTTTTGAAATTTTTGATAATGAGGCTTTTGAAGAATTGACTTCAGTATTGATTTTAATAAAATCAATCACAGATAAGGAACCACGAATTTTTCCAAATCCGTTTGTAGGAAGTATGTGATTTGAGCCTAGCAAATAATCACTTGCCGATGATGGAGAATAATCACCTAGTAAAACTAATCCAGAAGAAGTAATTTTGGAAGATAAGGATTTTGCATTTTTAGTCATGATTTGTAGGTGTTCAGGAGCCAAATAATTAATTAAATTTACCATATCAGAATTATTTTTACAGACAGCAATAAATCCATTTTTAGATAAACTAGATTTTACTAAATCTTGTCTTTGAATGGTTGGCAATAGTTGTGAAATTGTTTGATTAACAAGATTTGCTGTTTTTTCAGAATTTGTAATTAAATAACAAAAAGTATCACTACTGTGTTCAGCTTGGGAAATCAAATCAAGTGCTATGAATTTAGGATTAGCTGAGTTATCTGCAATGATTCCTAATTCAGTAGGACCTGCAAGCATATCAATTCCTGTATTTTCACTAACAGATGATTTTGCTAATGTAACAAATGCACCACCAGGTCCAACAATCTTATCAACTTTGGAAATTGATTTTGTTCCAAAAGATAATGCAGCAATTGCCTGCACACCACCTGTCTTATAGATTTCAGTAGCACCACAAATATCTGCAGCAACAATTGTTAGTGGATCAATTTTTCCATTAGAATTTGGAGGAGAAACAACTACAATTCTTTTAACTCCAGCAACTTTTGCAGGAATTACAGACATTATCACAGAACTTGGATATCGTGCAAGACCACCAGGAATATAACAACCAGCACTTTGAATTGGAATAAATTTTTTTAATATTTGAATTCCATCTTGATTAATTTTTTTGTCTTTGAAAATATTTTTTACAATAGATTCAGTTTTCTGAACTCTAGTTTTTGATAGTTTTATTGCAGTGATTTCATTTTTTGTTACTTTTGAATATGCATTTTTAATTTCAGCTTTTGAAACTTTTAGATTAGAAATAGTAGCACCTGTAAATTTTTTTTCGTATTTTTTGACTGAGGAATCACCATTTTTCTGTACATTTTTGATTATAGTTTCAACTATTGTTTTATTTTTTTGAGCCTGTTTAGGAACAATTTTTGCAGCAAATTGTTCGATATTTGTCACTTTGTGGATTTTCATCAATTTTCTTCGTCGCGTTTGATTTCTTCCAGTTCTAATATTTGACGAGGTTCATGTACAACTAGTCCCTGAGCAATTTTTCTTAATTTAGGAATAAGTTTGTGGAATTCTTCTTTTTTAATTACAGTATTAACTCCAAACCAACCATCTTCACTAAGAGGACTAATTGTAGGTCTCTTTAGAGAAGGCATTTGGGATAAAAGCTTTTTCAGATTTTTTTCTTCAACATTAAGATAGATGTGCAAATATTTTCTTCCGTTTACTGCACCTCTCATTAATGTAATAATATCAAAAATCTTTTCACGTTTTTTTGGATCTTTTAATGATTTTTTGTTAATTATCAAATGTGCAGTAGAAGTTAATACTTCATCAACAATTTTCAATTTATTTTGTTTCAGGGTTGTTCCAGTTTCAGTTACATCCATTATTGCATCAACATCCTCTGGAGGTTTTGCTTCAGTTGCTCCAAACGATAAATGAATTTGAACATCTTTGTTATTTCCTAATCTCATCCAAGGTGTAACAATTAGTGGATCTTTTTTTCCATAATATTTTTGATATGATTTTAAACTTTTGATAAATTTTGAAGCTGTTGTCAGATATTCAGACGATATTCTCAATGTCTTTTTCTTTTTACCATAATCAGCAATCATTGAATCAAGATTTTTGTAACTATATTTGTCTGGAAATGCAATTACAAGTCGAATTTTTCCATATTCTAAATCAAGAATAGGTTCAACATCAGAATTTGTTTCACCAACCCAATCTTTTCCAGTTATACCAACATCGTACAAACCTTCAGAAACTAAAGTTGGGATTTCTTGAGGACGGAGCATTTTCATTATAATTGTAGGATCATCAAGATAAACACGATAAGTTCTACTTTTTCTATTTACTTTTGTCCAAGATTTTTCAAGAAGCTTGAATGTAGCATCTTCCAAACTTCCTTTAGGAATTGCAAATTTCACATCAGACATTTTCATTAATTTTCACTTTTTAGCTATATAATAGGATGTTTAAATTTGATGAAGCAATTCTTTAGCTTTATCAAGTGAAATTGAATTAGCTTGAACCATTTTTTCAACAATTTGATCAATTTGTTCAGGAGTAGCACCTGCTGCTGCTGCTAGATTTCGTGCATGTAATCTCATGTGTCCCTTTTGAATTCCTTCAGTTGAAAGTGCTCTAATTGCACTGTAATTTTGTGCCAATCCTGTTGCAGTCATAACACATGCAAGTTCTTGAGCAGATTCTACATTGAGTATTTTTGCACATATTTTTGCTACTGGATGTACATTTGCTATTCCTCCAACAATTCCAACAGATAGAGGGATTTCTAAAATTCCTACTAAATTACCATCAGCATCTTTACTCCATTTACTTAATGAACGATATTTTCCTGAAATTGCAGCATATGCATTTGCAGCTGCTTCAATTGCCCTACTATCCTGACCAACAGCATTTGCAACAGAAATAATTCCATTCATAATTCCTTTATTGTGAGTGACTGCACGATAGACATCATTGTCTGCAAATTCAAATGCTAAAATTATGTTATCAACAACAGCCTCACCTCCAACAGATTCTTTTTCAAAAATGGCTTTTGCTTTTACCATTCTTCTAGTTGAGTAATTTGATAAAATTCTCAACAATGCTTTTCCTCCTGTAATTTTTTCTAAAAGAGGTGAAACAGCTTCACACATTGTGTTTGTTACATTTGCACCCATTGCATCTCCAACATCAATTAATAATTCAACAATCAACATAGATCCAGATGGTGTATCAATTACTTTGCATGTAACTTCTTTTGCACCTTTATTCATTTTTGATAAAGTATTACTCTTTGAGTTTGCTAATTCCAGAATTTCATTAGTTTGTTCTTCAATTTTTTTAATTGCAACAGTTGTATCAGTGTTTAAAATTTGGATTTGACCAATACTATAAGATTCATCTGCAGTTACTTCAAACCCTCCTTTGATTCGTGCAACTTTAGCACCTTTTGATGCAGCTGCAATAACAGAAGGCTCTTCAATTACCATAGGAACAACATAGTCTTTATTATTAATTTTAAAATTAGTTGCAATACCTAGAGGCAAAGAAAAAGTTCCAATTGCATTTTCAATCATTTTATCGGCTTTATCAAAAGAAATTCCACCATTCACATTTTCTAAGATGTTTAATTCTTCTTCAGAAAGGTTTGCAAAATTTCCAATTATATCCAATCTATCTTTTCTTGATTTTTCAAAAAATTTAGAAATAGATGAATCAGCCATTTTATTTCAATATCCTCAATAATTTATCATCTAATTTATCTGGAAAACCTTTTCCATCAGTATTTGAAGTAATTACATAGATACTACCATCTGAGCCTGCAACTACATCACGAATTCTTCCATTTCCACTAAGAATAGATTTTTGGGAACTCAATCCTTCTTCAAAATCAACTTGATAAAGATTTGATGCTCTCATTGAAGCCATGATGAATTTTGATTCAAAATCAATCTTATCCCCAGAATAAAATAAAATCCCTCCAGGCTCTATACTAGGATCATAACATAAAATTGCATTTTCAAAATCATCAGTTCCAGAACATTGTTGTTCTGGCCATCCATAATTTTTTCCAGATTTAATTAAGTTAATTTCATCATTTTTCTCGGGTCCAAATTCTGCAACATACAAATTATTTTGATTATCCCAAGTCATTCCTTGTGGATGTCGATGTCCTAATGAAAAAACTGGTGAATTTGTAAATGGGTTATCGCTTGGAATTGTACCATCGTCATTTAATCTCAAAATTTTTCCAGCCAAAGAATCTATATCTTGTGGTAAATGAGAATCATCAGACACTGTGCCTGTTCCAACATATAATTTTCCATCAGGTCCAAATTTTAGAAAGCCACCATTATAGAAAGAAGAACCAGGAATTTTATCAATAATTGTTTCAACATCTTTTAATCTATTATTTTCTTCAGTAATTTTCAATACTTTATTCCACAAATTTCCATTTTCTTCATATGTCAAAAAAACGTACAGAAAATTATTATCAGAAAAATTTGGATGTGTTGCAATTCCTAAAAGTCCTCCATCAAATACATTAGGTGTACGAAATGTTGCTAAAGGTGATTCCAACAATTGATCATTTTCAACAACTCGAATTGCACCATCTTTTTCAGTTACAAAAATTCTATTATCAGAAACAGCTATTGCACGAGGTTTATCGAGATTTTCAGCTAAAATCATTACAGAATCATTTTCTGAATATGAATTTGGTTTTGGTAAGGGAATTGATGTTTCATTATCTGGAGAGGTCAAAACAAATATTGAAAATAAAATAGCACCACTAATTGCAACAATTTGAATTTTTTTGTTCATCAGAAAATCATCTTTTAAAATCCTATTAATTACTTTCAAAGATTGGATAAAGCGTATATACCGTTGAACTTTATTGAGGTTCAGCGGGGTGGGGAAGCCAGGTCATCCCGGCGGGCTCATAACCCGCAGTTCAGTAGTTCAAATCTACTCCCCGCTACTTATTTTCATAAACACAAAACCAAGATTGCGAGGCATCAAATATTGAATTTTTGTTATTTTTTCCAATTCTTTGTAATGGTCGTGTTAGATGTCTGTGGGCAGAAATTTTAGGAATATACAGTTGTTTTTTGATTTTTCGTGGAATTTCCACAGAGGTTTTTTGTAAGTTTTTTGCACCACATTTGATACACTGAAATCCCTGATTACGACCTTTTGACTTCATTTTTTTATCACATTTTTTACAAATAGGATTTGTTTTTGATAGATTTTTTTTAAGAGATAGTATTTTGATGAATTCAAGATTAATTATTCTTGGAAAATTCTTGGATGCTTTTCTAACTCCTCCTCCGATTGAAATTTCATCACCAATTATTAGATTAGATGCAGTTTTTAACATCCCTGTTTCTTTATACACTGCACACCAAAATTCGTTATTTTTAGAACTAATTGTAAAAAATACATGACCTCCTTTTACTATTTTGGGAGTATTAGAAACAACACCCGTTAAAGTTCCAGAGGCATATGGTTTCATAGTTTTAGAATTTAATTCATTTTTTAAATGATCACCCGTTCCTTGATTTGATTTAAAAATCATATATCCATCCAATTTTTCATCACTTTGTAAAATTTGTGTAGCATTAACTAACGAATCTACGTTTTCTCCTCTAACACCATAAAAAACAGGATCAGGTCCATGAGGTGCAATTAAAACTCGTCCTTTTTTTGTATCAAAACTATTGAACGTGTATGGAAAAGTTTTTTCTTGCATTTTTTTCACACTATCGATAGAAATTTTTCTTTCTTTTCCAAACTTTCTTTTTTTTCTATAACTCAATAATTCTAAAGTGTGATCATTAAAATCATATCCAATTGCACTAATAGCACCAATTAAACCCTGACCATTTCCTTCATAGTAAAAATCAAGATTATTTTTTTTAACAAACTTTTTGGCATTATTTCGGTTTATCAGTTGCCATAAAGCTAAATTACTAAACTTTGTAAATTCTGATGGAATTAATTCACTTTCAAAAAATACCAATCCAGGATTAGCACCATTTTTAGTATCAGAGTATTTTGAAACCAAATTTTTTATTTGATTTTTAATTTTTGAGGGATGATTAGTCTTGATTTTTAATGAAACAGCCCCATTTCCACGAGTTTTCCAAGGGATATTGGGATTAAATCGTATTAATTTTGGGAAGTCAAGGAATTCTGTTTCTTGTTTTTTTAGCAAATCAACAATTTTGTAGGCAAGAAATGTAGTACACATTCCAGTAGGCGAGTCAGTATCATCAAATCCAATATTTAAGACAGATTTTTTATTCACAATTTATCTAATCAATTCATACATTTTTAGTTGTTGAAAATTACAATTGATTTAAATTAATAGCACAGTATTCGAAGCTAAATTGATAATAATTGATGAAGCAAGAATTTTCAAAGAAATAGAGGAAAAGAAACCAGCTTCAGTTTCATTAAACGGTCCTGATGGAATGTTACCACAAGTACAGGATATGGCTATGAAAATTACAAAAAAATATGATATTCCAGCATATGTTTTAGCAGATACCACGTGGGGAACTTGTGATCTAAATACAACAGGTTCAAAAATTTTAGGGGCAGATGTTCAATTTAACATTGGACATACGATTAATACAGAATCATTAGAAAAAAATTTAGTTTTAATTGATGCATTTGATGATGTTGAATTTGATAGTGTTGCAAACAAATGTACAAAATTGTTAAAAGATAAAGTGATTTCACTTGTGACGGATAGTCAACATTTACATCAAATGGACAAAGTTGAAAAAATTTTAACAGAAAATGGAATCAATGTAAAAATTGGAAAAGGTAAAGGACAGTTAAATGATGGTCAAGTATTTGGATGTGAGTTTTATCCAGCAACAGAATTAAAAAAAGAAGTAGATGCATACGTGTTTTTAGGTCAAAGTAATTTCCATGCAGCAGGTATTGCATTATCAACAAATTTACCAACTTTTGTCTTAGATCCATATTTTAACGAAGTAAGAGAAGTGACTGAATTTGCACGTTCTCTAAAAAAGAAAGCAACACTTGCAATCTTCAAAGCTGCTGAAGCAAAGTCATTTGGAATAATTATTGGACTAAAAGAAGGGCAATTATCAAAAGTATTCGGTTTGAAATTTAAAAAAGAATTAGAAAAGGAGGGTAAGAAAGTTCAGTTATTTGCATTAACTGACATTACAAATGAAAGATTAAACAATCTTAGAGGAATTGATGCATTTATTCAAGTTGCCTGCCCCAGAATTTCAACAGATAACCAATTTGATAAACCAGTATTATCAACCCCACAAGCAAATGCACTCTTGAAGGTTCTTAGAAAAGAAAGTATTGATGAATATCTAGAAATTCCTCATTGGCTGTAATTAAGAAATCAAATGTGCAAATCTAGGATTTTGATATAAATTTTCAAAAGATTTTGATTGTTTTGCTTTGATTTTATATTTTATATCTTGGCAAATAGAATGTTCTAGTACTTTTAATGCATCATCAAAATTTGATAACATTGAGAGGCATGATGCTTTATCAAAAAGTACATCCCCATTATTGGGATAATCTTTTAGGATTTCATCACAGCATATTATAGATTCATTAAATTTTTTTAAAGAAAATAAAATTCGTTCCTTATGATATAAAACGACATTATAATTTGGGTAATTTTTTAAGATTTTATCACACAAAGATAATGCTTCAGTTAAATCACCTTGTTTTCTATAAGAGGAAATAACATTAACAAGAACTGATAAATCATCAGGAGAAATTTCTAATGCAGTTTTATAACATTCCATTGCAGCAGAAAAATCTTTGAGTTTACTTAGTGCATATCCTTTATTATTTAATGAACTTAGATTTTTAGGATCTTCATCTAATATTTTGTCATAAAATGTAATTGCCTGTTGAAATTTTTTTTGTAAAAATAATCTATTACCTTCATCTAAAAATGAATTTATTTTCGGATCAGTCATAATTAATCTAAATTAGGTTTTATCAAAATTTTTCCAAATAGTCCTTTTCCATTTAGCATTTTATTATGAGCTTCAACAGCATTTTCCAAAGTATAAACAGAATCAATAATTGATTTGATTTTACCTTTAGAAATCCAATAAAAACACTCTTCTAATTCAGATCTAGTCCCTTGAGTTGAGCCTAAAATATTTAGTCCTTTAAAGAAAATATGACGTAAATCAGTTTTTGCCATATACCCAGTTGTTGCTCCAGTTGTAATTATTGTGCCACCATAATTTAACAAGGTTAATTCCTTATTCCAATGTGAACCACCAATGTGTTCAAAAATTACATCAACGCCTGGAACATCACCAAAAGGTTTTGTAATTTTTTTTGCAATTGATCTAACTTCCTTATGCCAATCATCTTTTCTGTGATCAACTGCATAATCTGCTCCAAGTTCTAAACATTTGTCTAATTTTTCTGGACTTGCAGTTGCAATTACAGTACATCCAAATAATTTTGCAATTTGAATTCCAAAAGTTCCAATTCCAGAACTTCCACCCATTATCAATACTAATTGTCCTGGTTGTATTTTTGCTCGACCTACTAACATATGCCATGAAGTAAGAATCGTCATAGAAGCTGCTGCTGCTTCATCATATGATACTCCTTCGGGAATTTTTAGTACATTCACTTCAGGTAAATGAGTATATTCACAATATCCACCCCAAAGCGGTCCAGTTTCAAATCCCCAAATTGTTCTTTTTTTACAATCGTATTCTCTTCCACTAGTACATCTCTTACAAACTCTGCATGACATATTTCCATGAGAAACTACTCTATCACCAACTTTGATATTTTTTACATCATCACCAACTGCGGTAACAATTCCTGATGCATCTGTACCTGAAATATGTGGCAGTGGAATTGCCAAAGGTTTTCCTCTCATTCCCCAAATATCATCATAATTTAGGCCTGCAGCCATTACTTTGAAAACAACTTCATCAGGGCGTGGTTTAGGCTCAGGTAAATTTTTAATTTTTAGAATTTTTGAAAAATCGTCATCAGTGGTATATTCATCATAAACTAGTGCTCGCATGATTATTTTGTAATTTTTAGTGATATATGATTTTTCAAATTCTTTTGTACCATAAACAATTATAATCATAAAAAGAGGAATTAGATTATGTCAGATAGTGGAGTTTTTCCAGGTGATAAAATAGCATCAATTGAAGAGTATGAGGCTGGAAATAACACTTTTGATGATGGCGATATGGTTAGAGCAGCTACAGTAGGAGAAATGAATATGGATAAAGAAACACGAATAGCTGACGTAAAACATCCAAAAGTTCTATCAGTTCCAAAAGTTGGAGATGTAATTATTGGGACAGTTGCAGCCGTAATGTCATCAATGATTGCAGTTACAATTGAATACATTAATGGAAATCCAACTACTTCAAAAGTAGAATGTATTTGTGGTACACGAAATATGAGAATAAGAAATGTTGCATTAGTTAATGATATTGTAGCATTGAAAATTGTTGCTCATCTAAATGGAACAATTCATGCAGTAATGAATGAACCAGAATTAGGAATTATATTTACAAAATGTAGAAAATGTGTAGGAAAAGTTGTTGCTAAGTCTTCAGATGCAATAAAATGTACAGATTGTGGATGGATTGATGAAAGAAAACTTTCTTCAAATTTTGGAAAAAGTAATTTCGTTAAATTGAGAGAATAAAAAAATGACTAGTGTATCGTTCCAAGGTGAACGAGGTGCATATAGTGAGGCAGCTGCAAAATCTTTTTTTAAACAAAATATTCAAACTATTCCATTTCCAACATTTTCAGATATTTTACAAAATACATCTGATGGAGTTTCAGATTTTTCAATTTTACCTGTAGAAAATTCCTTGGAAGGAAGTGTAGGAGAAAGTTATGATTTGTTATATTCCACAGACCTAAATGTTGTTGGAGAAACATATCAAAGAATAGAGCATTGTTTAATTGGAATAGGTACTATTGAAGAAGTTGATACAGTATATTCACATCCACAAGCTTTAGGTCAATGTAGAAAATTTATTGAAAAATACAAAATGAAAACAATTCCTACATACGATACTGCAGGTAGTGTAAAAATTATCAAAGAATTAAAAGAAAAAAATTGTGCATGTATAGCAAGTAAAGAAGCTGCAGAAATTTCTAATATGCAAATAATCCAGGAAAATATTGCTAATAATCTGAATAACTATACTAGATTTCTGATATTAACTAAATCAGAAACTCAAGAAACAGAAAATGACAAGACTTCAATAATTTTTTCCATAAAACATGAACCTGGTTCATTATATAGAATAATTGAAAATTTTAATAAAAATAATGTTAATTTGACTAAAATTGAATCAAGACCAACTAAAACTAATTCATGGGAATATAATTTCTATGTGGATTTTGAAGGACATCAAAAAGATACTAAGGTTTTAGAAATGTTAGATGAGATTAGA
Source organism: Candidatus Nitrosomarinus sp. (assembly GCA_003702465.1). Lineage (GTDB taxonomy): Archaea > Thermoproteota > Nitrososphaeria > Nitrososphaerales > Nitrosopumilaceae > Nitrosopumilus. The sequence continues at coordinate 13,808 of REGF01000027.1, forward strand.
AAAGAAACACTTTTCATGAAAATTTTAGGTTCTTATCCTTCTGCAAAAATAAATTAGAAACCTTTTGGTTTTCTTAATGTAAAACCTAAACTAAATCCAAGAATTATTACTCCAGATGTAATCACCATAAAGTCAAATGTAATTCCAAATGGATCAGGTGTTTGATTTGTATTTGCAACAATTTCTAATTCACTACCACCTGTATTTTGAATTACGATAATAGTTTGACCTTCTTCAACATGAGCCCAATCAAGCACTAATTCTTTTTTATACGAAGTATTTGGAATGGTTAATCCATCACCAGGACTAGTAAGTTTAAGATCAAAAGCATCACCAACTATTTTCATATACTGGGGAGCATCTTTTGGTGCTGGAATTGAAAAAGAAGCATTTTCTCCAGAAGCAATAACAAAATCTTCATCCATAGAAATTGTAGGTCCCAAAGTATTAACTAAAGAATAAGCACCAAGTGCAATAACTATACTACCTACAATCATACCAATAATGGTTCTTGTTGCAAGCATGATTAAATCACCTTATGTACTGCTTAAAAAATTAACTACATTAGTGAAACATCATGAGGCTGACTTTCTGCAAATCCAGCTCTAGACATTTTAATGAATTCAGCATTTGTTTGCATTTGAGGAATTGTATGTGCACCACAATAACTCAAACCAGAACGAACTCCACCGGTTAATTGTTTTAGAATATCTACAACAGTACCTTTGTATGGAACCATAGCTTCAACTCCTTCTGCAACATAATCATTAAGATCATCATCAAATGATGTTGAGCCTGTTTCTTTTGACTTTCTTCCTATGGATGCAGCTAGAGATGCCATTCCACGATATACTTTGAAACGCTTACCATTCTTTGTCAAGACGGTTCCAGGTGATTCATCAGTTCCACCCAACATACTTCCAACCATAACAGTTGAAGCGCCAGCTGCTAATGCTTTTGTTGCATCACCAGAAGTTCTTGTTCCACCATCAGAAATAATTGGAATACCATAATCACGACCTATTTTTGCACAATCCATAACTGCAGTTAATTGAGGAACTCCTGAAC
>REGF01000028.1 GCA_003702465.1 Candidatus Nitrosomarinus sp.
CTATGACTAATCTTGGCTATATGGAAATCTTAGATTCTGGTGCTAGTGGAGCTGTAAATTTTGTAATGGGATTGTCTGGAAAAGATGTTGGTGTTGCATACAAAGAAAGAGTTGATCATGGAATTTATGCTGTTTCAGTTAGAGGTTCTAAAAACTGTAAAGTTCATTTGGGAAAAATTGTTAATCTTTTGGCAACCAGTCTTGGTGGTTCTGGAGGAGGTCATGATAAAGCATGTGGAGCCGTTGTTCCAAAACCAAAAATAAAAAAATTCATCACTGAATTAAATAAAAAAATAAAATAATTATTTAATATTTTTTTAATCTGAAAACTCAATCACTGCATCAATTTCGGTCATAGAATTGAGTGGTAAACTTCCTGCCCCTAATGCTATTCTGGCATGTTTTCCTTTGTCCCCAAAAATTTCAAAAAACAAATCTGATGCGGCATTAATCACTTTAGGGTGTTGATAAAACTCTGGATCTGAATTGACAAATCCTGATAATTTTACAATTTTTGTGACTCTATCTAAATTTCCTAATTCTCTTTTCATTTGAGCTAATAGATTGATTGCACACATTCGAGCTGATTTTTGAGCAGTCTCTAAATTGTCATCAGAAACTTTTCCTGTAAATAACACCTTTCCATCTTCCATTGGTATCTGACCTGAAATGAATAACAAATTTCCTGTCTTTACTGCTGGAATATATGATCCTGCAGGAGTTGGTGGATTTGGTAAAGTAATGTCTAATGATTTTATTTTCTCTTCAATCAATATTTGAAACGCTATTTGAGCCTGATTTTAGTTTTTACTTATTTTGATATGGACTTTTTCCCCTTTGTTGGAATTATTTTGGTAAACTGTTCTTGTTTTGTATCCTTGTTTTTGTAAATATCCGTCTAAAATGGATACCCATGGCAATGAATGTCCGCTATTCAATTTTGAATCTATTGTGATATTTTTGGTATTTGCTTCAAAATTAACATGTCCTGAACATGTAATTTGTATAATGGCATCTATGATTTCAAGAACATCGTCTAATGACTTTGTTTTTAGATTTATGCCATTTTTTTCTAATAGTTTTACCATGTCTAATTCTGGCTTTTTAGATAACATTGTAGAATTTAGAATATACATCAATCCTGATTCATTAATTATTTTAATAATTTTGAAAATTTCATGAGCTTCTGTTTTTGTCATATCTGCAACTACTTTGGTTTTAATTGAATTTTTCCAAATATTTGAAAAAACTTTTTCCTGATTAACTCCTAAAATTTCTGTTGATGAAAATATTGCGCCCTTTCCATTATCATTATTTATCATTAGTAATTCTGTTTCATCAAAAATAAAACAATTTTGTACAATTTCTGATGTTTTAATTTCTACTCCATCTGGAATTGCTCTATATGATTCTGAACAAATTTGTGATGGTGGTATGATTAATTTTACATCCAAATTTCTTCGAATGACTCCTACTAACTGTTCTTTACATTCTGATAATAATCCTAATCCTCCTTGATCAGTCATTATTTTAATTGATGATTTTGAACCTTCAATCATTGTTTGAAGTTGACTTAAAATCTTATTTGCACTAATATGGAAATATCTTTTCTCTTCAGAACCTCTTGATTTTCTACTTTCCTCACTAGCTTTTTTCAAATTAGAGACCAATGTATTCATTGCATTAACTTTGTTAATTTGTTCATGAATCACATCGTCAAATGCATCTTCTGGAGAAATAGCTGTACACATAATTGGTTTGCTTTTTGAAATAATGACGAGTTTTTTATTTTCTAATTTTAGTAATGTTGGGTAAACTTTTGTTCTGGGAATTTCTGAATAATATGATAATTCACTAGCTGAAATGGTTCCTTTAGAAATTAGTGCCACATATGCCTGGGCTTCGTATTTACTGAGCCCAAATTCTTCTAAACTTACTGTTAATACTTGCTCTTTTACCATGTTTTTACTAGATTTGTTATTAGGTAAAATCGAGAGCTAAATTCCTTTACACAATTACTCAAAAAAAATCAAAAATGTATCTGCTGATAGGTGTCACTGTGGTTACTAAAATTATTGTGACATCGTCCTCAAATACAAAATCTTGCTTTACAATATAGTATGTTAGTAAATTACAGTCTAGATTCAATAGAATCAGAAAATGCATCAAACTCCGTCACTCTTGTTCCTAGATTAGATTATTCAGTAAATTTACTCCGTGGTATAATTGAAATTCTTCAGGAAAAAAGAATTGAATTAAAAAATCTTAATGAACATCTTGTAACTGATTTTGATGAAAATGAAAAATCCCACATTCAAAGTATTGAATTAGAACATCTTGTCGTATACTCTCTAGAGATATTAGATAAGATTCAAAATCAAATTGGTTCTATTTCTGGAATAAACAGTATTCCTGAAGTTCTTCCTTCTTCTATTCCTATGATACGCACAATTAGTGCTAAATTATTTGTTCTTTATCCTACATGCAGTCAAAAATTATCTGAATTATCTGTTCATCTTGGTAGTATTGTTTTAGATTCTGCAACATTAACAAAAGCTCGTTTTGATTTTAGTAAATCCAATCATGTTTCCTCAATGTTACTTGATGAAGTAAAATTGATGGCTGACTCTAAATTAAATAAGCAGTATCCTCTTGTTGATTTTTTTAAATTATTCAATGTTTGATAATGATTCCTTCTAAACATGGTTTTTTAAAAGACATTGAACGAATTCGTTCACTTTCTACTATAATTGACAAAAAATTATCTGAAGTAAAGCCTTCTGATGCTGAAAAAATTGATAAATTGACTCTTGAAGAATTACAGGATTTAGATAAAATTGCTGGAATTGCAGATTTTATGCTTACAAAATATGCTGATAAAAAGGAAATGTGCTCAATTCTGAAGAATTTCACTACTGTGATTACTGAAACTTCTGATTCTATGAGTAATTTGGATGATGAAATTTCTGAATTAATTCTATCTGCTGAAGATTCTATTAGTAAAGTAAAGGATTTACACGCACGAATAGATGATAAATCTGATTTTAAAAAAAAATATTCTGATGGCCCTGAATATGATCACGCTCAAACAAGTTCAATTAATTTAACCAATTTTGTGACAGAGATTAACACAGTAGAATACCAACAAAAATCTTCAGGACATACTACAAGGTAAATAAAATGAGTCTAGCACCACAAGAATTAGAAAACACTGCCAGCAAATATGCTTCAGAAGCAATCAAATTTGATTCTCAAGGCGCACGTGGAATGGCCATTACTCATTATCAACATGCAATTGATTCTCTTGTAAAATTATTGCAATTATATCCTAATAGTAAATTAAATGATATCTACAAAGAAAGATGTAATTCATATCATAATCGAATTACTGCATTACAACAATCTCATGGTGTAGAACCTGCAGTTGATCCAAAGGCTTCTGAGTCTGAACAAAAAGCTTCTGTAAAGCGACAAGAAAATGAAAACGATTTTGAAGACCTTGTAATGAAAGAAAAACCTGATGTTACTTGGGACCAAGTAATTGGTTTGGATGATGCTAAAAGTGCATTACGTGAATCAATTGTTTATCCTACAAAAAGACCAGATTTGTTTCCATTGGGATGGCCAAAAGGAATGTTATTGTATGGTCCACCTGGAACTGGAAAAACAATGTTAGCAGCTGCAACTGCTAATGAAATGGATGGTTATTTCATAAATGTAGATGCTTCTTCATTAATGAGTAAATGGTTAGGTGAAGCAGAAAAAAATGTATCAAAATTATTTTCAATGGCTAGACAATATGCTGAAAAAGAAGGAAAGCCTGTAATCTTATTTGTTGATGAAGTTGATTCCTTACTTGGCGCACGAAATAGTGAAGTTGGTGGTGAGGTCAGAACTAAAAATCAATTCTTAACTGAAATGGATGGAGTAAATGGAAAAGGAAAACAATTGATGCTTTATGTAATTGGTGCAACAAACAAACCTTGGAGTCTTGATGCACCATTTTTGAGAAGATTCCAAAAAAGAATCTATGTTAATCTTCCAACACAAGCAGCTAGAGAAAATCTGTTTGAACAATACACTGCAAAATTAAGTAAAAGTTTCGATGTTAAAACTTCTGAATTAGCTAAATTATTTGATGGTTACAGTGCAAGTGATATCAAGGATGTATGTCAAGCTGCTCAAATTAAAACAGTTCATGAGATCTTCGATTCACCTGATTATCATGAACCTGTTGAAGGAGAAGAACCTGTTCAACCAAGAGATCTAACTACAGATGATTTCAAATCCATTATGTCACGAAGAAAACCTAGTGTTTCAATGGAAATGATTCGTGCATATCACAAATGGAGTGAAGAATTCCAAGCACTTTGATTGTTTGAATTCATTTTTGCGATCATTTTTTAGATTTTATCTTTCAAAAAAAACTTAAATTCACTTAAGTTTGGACTCAATGAGGGTCACAATAACTACAAAGAAATCAATCCACGCAAAAAAGTTTGGAAAGCTAATTTTTGATGATGGAACTGTTATTGATGGCGAAGGATTTGGTTTTCCAACAACAGCTTTTGGTGAAATTGTATTTAATACTGGTATGGTTGGATATACTGAAGCTCTAACAGACCCTTCTTACAATGGTCAATTACTTACTTTGACATATCCTCTAGTTGGAAATTATGGAATTCCAGATCCTGCAATTACCGATGAAGATGGAATTTCAAAATATCTTGAATCTGATGAACTTCTGATGAGAGGATTGATAATTCATGAATTGTCTTTAACTGCAAGTCATTGGAATCTTTCTATGACTTTGGATGAATGGATGTATAATGAAAAAATTCCTGGAATATCTGGAATTGACACTCGTGCATTAACTGTTAAACTTCGAAACAGTGGAGTAATGATGGGTGCATTAGTTGTATCTGATTCAGAAATTGATGTTGAAGAAGTAAAAAAACAACTTGCGTCTGCAACTCATTATGATTCTGAACAATTTATGGATGAAGTATCTACTAAACAAGAAAAAACCTATGGTACTGAAGAACAAACTGTTGTCATTGTAGACACTGGTGCAAAAAATGCAATTATCCGAAATGTTCGTGAAATTGGATACAAAGCCATTTTGGTTCCATGGGATACTCCTTATGAAAAAATAATGTCTTACAATCCAAAAGGTGTTGTCCTTAGTAGTGGACCTGGAGACCCACAAAAATGTCCTGACACAATTACTGCAGTAAAAAAATTAATTGAAAATAATGTCCCTACATTAGGAATTTGTTTGGGTGCACAAATAATTGGAATTGCTGGAAATACAGATACTTACAAATTAAAATATGGTCATAGAGGACAAAACAAACCTTGCATAAATCTTGAAAATAATCAAGTATATGTTACAAGTCAAAATCATGGTTATGGAATAAAACCTGAGTCTTTAGAAAAATCTGATTTTAAATTATGGTTTACTAACGCTGATGATAAAACAGTTGAAGGAATTAAACACAAAACACAAAACTGTATTGCAGTACAATTTCACCCAGAAGCTTCACCTGGTCCATTTGATTGCAAATATGTTTTTGATGAACTGAGAAAATTAATGGAGAAATGAGAGTTGCCAAAAAATGAATCCCTAAAGAAAATTTTAGTCCTTGGTAGTGGTGCTATCAAAATTGGTGAAGCTGGAGAATTTGATTATTCTGGAAGTCAGTGTCTAAAAGCAATTCATGAAGATGGACTCAAAAGTGTTTTAATCAATCCAAACATTGCAACAATTCAAACTGACACTAGATTTGCAGATCAAGTGTATCTATTACCTGTAACTCCATCATATGTTGAATCTATTGTAGAAAAAGAAAGACCTGATGGAATCATGTTGGCTTATGGTGGTCAAACTGCGCTCAATTGTGGTGTTAAACTTGAAGATTCTGGAATTCTCAAAAAATATGATGTTAAAGTTCTTGGAACTCAAGTTCAAGGAATTAAAAATACTGAAGACAGACAGCTTTTCAAGGATCAAATGAAAGAAGCAGGAGTTCCTGTGCTCAAAAGTAAGACTGTTACAAACTTTGATGATGCAAAAAAGGTTGCAGAAGAACTATCTTATCCTGTGATAATTCGTGTGGCTTATACTCTTGGTGGTCGTGGTGGTGGAATTGCACATAATGAAATTGAATTACATGAAATTGTTGAACGTGGAATAAAGGCTAGTCTTGTTGGCCAGGTACTAATTGAAGAATACATTGGACATTGGAAACAAATCGAATATGAAGTCATGCAAGATTATGATGGAAATAATGTAATTGTATGTAATATGGAAAATGTTCTTTCGATGAAAGTTCATACTGGTGATAATATTGTAGTTGCTCCTTCACAAACAATTGATAATCATGAATATCATATGTTACGTTCAGCAGCATTGCGTGCAACAAAACATGTTGGAATAGTTGGTGAGTGTAACATTCAGTATGCATTAGATTCTGATTCTGATAGATATGTTGCAATTGAAATTAATCCACGTCTTTCACGTTCATCAGCTCTTGCAAGTAAAGCAACTGGTTATCCCCTTGCATACATGTCTGCAAAAATTGGTTTAGGATATAGTTTATCTGAACTTGTTAATAGAATTACAAAAAGTACAACTGCTTGTTTTGAACCTTCTTTAGATTATGTTGTATGTAAACATCCAAGATGGGACTTTTCAAAATTTGAGCTTGTAAACCGTAAACTTGGAGTTACAATGAAATCAGTTGGTGAAGTCATGGCCGTTGGTAGAACCTTTGAAGAATCTTTACAAAAGGCAATCAGAATGCTTGACATTGGAAACGATGGACTTGTATTGAATCGTGTAAATGGTCAAAAATACACTGAAGAGGATATTGAATACAAACTTTCACATCATGATGATCAAATTTTGTACAATGTTGCAATTGCATTAAAAATGGGAATTTCAGTTGATAGAATTTACAAACTATCTGCAATTGATCCTTGGTTTATTGAAAAAATACAAAATATTGTAGATACTGAGGCCAAACTCCAAGAATCTGAACTTAATGAATCTATGATGTGGGAAGCAAAGAAAATGGGTTTTTCAGACAAACAAATTGCCAGATCCAAGGATAAAGAACCTGATGAAATCCGTCAAACACGTAAGAAATTAGGCGTAATTCCTTCAGTAAAACAAATTGATACTTTAGCTGCCGAATGGCCTGCTGTAACAAATTATCTCTATCTAACTTATGGAGGCAACGCAAATGATATCTCAGTTCCTGCAGATGAAAAAGGAATAATCGTAGTTGGCGCCGGTCCGTATAGAATTGGAAGTAGTGTAGAATTTGATTGGGGTACGGTCAATATGGTATGGGGACTACAAGAAAATGGAGAGAAGAATGTTTCAGTAGTCAATTGTAATCCTGAAACTGTTTCAACTGATTATGATATTTGTACAAGATTATACTTTGAAGAATTAACTCAAGAACGTCTCCTTGACATTACAGAATTTGAAAATCCAAAAGGTGTGATTACTTGTGTTGGTGGTCAAACTGCAAATAATTTGACTCCTGGTCTTGCACAACGTGGAATAAACATTATGGGAACAAGTGCGATAGATGTTGATAGGGCAGAAGACCGTTCTAAATTCAGTGCTGAACTAGACAAACTACACATTCAACAACCAAAATGGCAAGCATTTTCAAATCTTAATGAAGCAAAAAGTTTTGCTCAAGAAGTTGAATTTCCGGTAATTGTTAGACCTTCTTACGTTTTGTCTGGAGCTGCAATGAAAGTTGTTTGGTCTCAAGATGAACTTAAAACATATGTTAAAGATGCAACAGATGTTTCTCCTGATCATCCTGTAGTAATTTCAAAATTTATGTTAAATTCTCTTGAAGTCGATGTTGATGGAATCAGTAATGGCAAAGAGGTAGTTATTGGAGCAATAGTTGAACACATTGATTCAGCTGGTGTCCACTCTGGTGATGCAATGATGTGTATTCCACCTTGGAGATTAAACAACAAAATTATTGAAACAATCAATGATTATACTAAAAAAATTGCATTAACATTTAATGTAAAGGGACCGTTTAACTTACAATTTCTAATACATGATGATCATGTGTATGTCATTGAGCTTAACATCAGAGCATCTAGATCTATGCCATTTGTCTCAAAATTGGTTAAAACAAATCTTATTTCACTAGCATCAAAGGCTATTTTGGACAAACCTTTACCTAAAATACCTGAGAACAAATGGCAAAAGATTCCAAATTATGGAATTAAAGTACCTCAATTTTCATTCATGCAATTAGATGGTGCAGACATTGCATTAGGTGTTGAAATGCAATCTACTGGAGAAGCTGCTTGCTTTGGTAATAGTTTCTATGATGCATTATCCAAAGGTCTTACTTCTGTTGGATACAATCTTCCTGACAAAGGAACTGCACTTGTAACTGTTGGAGGTGCAACAAATAAAGAAAAACTATTGCCAAGTATTGCAAAACTCAAACAATTAGGATTCAAAATTTTAGCAACCGAACATACTGCAGAATTTTTTGAAGAAAAACTTGGTGATGTTGAAATCGTTCACAAGATTTCAGAACCAGAAAGAAAACCAAACATCTCTGATTTACTTTATGAGAAAAAGATTGACTTTATCATAAATATTCCAAGTACACTATCTTTGGAAAAATATGTAGGAATGCTTGATGATGAATATCAGATTCGACGAAAATCTTTAGAGCTTGGAATTCCTGTTTTGACAACTCTTGAACTTGCAGATTCTTTTGTTAAAACTTTGGAATGGCTTAAAGATAACAAACCTACAATAGACCCAATCACTCCTTATGACAAATTTGAATAAATTTTCTAAATTTTAGGAAAATTGTTTTTGAAATTTTTTAAAAGATCAAGGTTATACGAGTGTAAAATATGAATAAATTATTGAGTAAAGATCCTGATCGAATTGAACAATTAGTGTCAGAAAAACGTGTGAAATTACATCTTTTTGAGCCTAGTCAAAGAAAAATTTGGACTGTTGTTGGGAAAACTGAAGAACATTGGGTTGACCCTGACGGTTGTTTTTGTTCTTGCCCTGGATTTTATTTTGGTTCAATAAACGGTAAGACCTCTTGTTACCATTTAGATTCAATTCACTACGCAAAAAATCAAAATGAATTTGAAACAATAATTTTTTCTGATGATGAATTTTCTAGTTTTTTAACTGGTTTAATTTCTGATTTGTAATTTTAATTATTAGAATATGTTATTAACTAGAAATTTTATCGACTTACATGGATGATGAAAAAATTAATTTGGAAATTGAAAAAATTGCAAATCTGATGGTTCATGATGATATTTCTTCTGATGAACAGGATGTAACAAAATTAGAAAAATATCGAGATCAAATTAAACTAGATTTGAATATTGATGATAATGAAGAGGCTATGAAATTAGTGTATGAAACATTAGTTTATAGAAAATTAAAAAGTACAGATTCCAGTGACATGTTAGAAAAAGGCACTGATTTTGGTGCTGGATTTAGTTAATCTTATTCTAATGGAATAGATTCCACATCTTCTTTTGAAACACCTTTCCATAATCCAATCATACCTTCAGGTTCTACTTCTTCAACTTTAGTAATTTGTTGAATTTTGATTTGATTTGGTGCTGGACCTGGTGGCCATAATTGAACCATATAATCTCCTACATTACCAACTTTATTTGGTCCTGCCATGGTGATCTTTTCATCAGAACATCCTTTTGCAGTTAAAACATCTGTTGCTTTTTGTTTGAGATCCATTTTTCCATGCAAGAAAAGAAAAAAATCCTTTTGCGTATCAATTTCTGTCATAAAAGTACTGAATTTTTAAACTAAATCAACCTTTCCTGATCTTTACCTTCCAAAAAGGGTTAAATTACAATACACAAGATTCCAACTATGAAAATATTCACTGTGGGCAGTAAATCCTTTGTAACAAGTTTTCAATTAGCAGGAATTCCTGGAATTATTTCTGAAACTCCTGATGCTGCCTTATCTGAAATTACCAAATTGACTGATGATTCTGATGTTGGGTTGGTTTTAGTCAGTGATGATATTACTGCATCAATTAACGATGAATTGACTCTACTTAGAGCACAAAAATCTACTCTAGTTTTTGCATTACCTGCAACTGGAAGTGAAAAAACTGAAGTTGATTATAGAGTAATGTTGAAAAAGATTCTTGGTGTCTAGATCTAATCTACTTATATCCAATTTGTTAAAGTCATTTAATGAAAACTGCTACTGTTAAAGGGCCTTCTGAAATTTCTGTAGATGAAACTCAAAAACCTGTTTTGAATTCTGGTGATATTTTAGTTCAAATGCATGCATGTGGAATATGTGGTTCTGATTTGGAAAAAGTATTTGGGCAATATGGTCAACCATCAATGCGATTGGGTCATGAACCTGCAGGAGTTGTTATAGATGTGGCATCTGATGTTGTAGATTTTAAAAAAGGTGACAGAGTATTCACACACCATCATGTTTCTTGCTATGATTGTCATTTCTGTAATCATGGAAATGAAACAATGTGCAAAAAATATTCTGAAACTAATTTGTCTCCTTGTGGCTTATCTGAAGAATATGTTGTACCTGCTTGGAACGTTTCACATGGTGGTGTTTTAAAAATTTCTGATTCTATGAGTTTTGAAGAAGCTGCAATGATAGAACCTTTGGCATGTTGTGTTAGAGCTTGGAAAAAATGCTCATATAACGAAGGTGATTCAACTGCAATTTTTGGAGTAGGTCCAACTGGAATGATGCACGTTATGCTTGCTCAATCAAAAAAGTTTTCTAAAATCTTTTGTTTAGATGTAAATGATTTTCGATTAGACTTTGCAAAAAAATTCAATATTACTGAATCTATTTCTTCTATGGATGAAAATAGAAAACAGAAAATTTTAGATCATACTAATAATTTGGGTGTAGATGTTGCTATTGTTGCTACAAGTAGTCTTAAAGCTCTTGAAGATGCAATTGATATGGTTCGTAAAGGTGGCACTGTAATGATGTTTGGTGTTCCTTCTAAGGGTGCTATGATTAATTTGGATATGAGCAAAGTTTACTCGAAAGAAATCACTCTGGTAACAAGTTATGCTGCATCTGATGATGACACAAAATCTGCACTTGAATTAATTGAGTCCTCTGAAATTGATGTAAAACAACTCATTACACACACTTATCCTATATCTGATACTCAAAAAGCATTTGACCATGCAAAAACTGGTGACAATGCTATGAAAATAATCATTACAAAATAAGAAAGGCTTAAGAAAGGTATTTTTTTTATTTCAAAATCGAAGAGAAATGGAATGGGGATTACAAAATAGATTATCTAGAATTATCAAACCTCACAATAATCGTGCATTAATGTTGGCTGTTGACCACGGATATTTTCTTGGCCCAACTGAAAAATTAGAAAATCCAAAAAAAGTGATAGCACCTTTATTGAAACACTGTGATTCCTTAATGCTCACAAGAGGAGTTCAAAGAACTTCTGTTGATCCAACTTCTGAAACTCCAATGGTTTTGAGAGTTTCTGGTGGTTCTAGTATTATTGGTGATGATTTGTCTCAAGAAGATATTACAGTATCACTTGAGGATGCACTTCGTTTGAATGCAAGTTGTGTTGCAATGTCTATTTTTGTTGGTTCAAAATATGAATATCAAACTATTGTTAATTTAGGTAAACTAGTCAATGAGGCTGAAAAATATGGAATGCCAGTTTTAGCAGTTACTGCTGTTGGAAAAGAATTAGGAAAAGATGCAAGATATCTTTCCTTGGCATGTAGAATTGCTGCAGAGCAAGGTGCACATATTGTTAAAACATACTATTGTGATAATTTTGAAAAAGTTGTTGAATCTTGTCCTGTTCCAATAATTGTTGCAGGTGGAAAGAAAATTCCAGAAAGAGATGCTTTACAATTAACTTACAATGCCATTAAAGCAGGTGCAGTTGGACTTGACATGGGTCGAAATATCTGGCAATCTGAACATCCTGTTGCTATGATAAAAGCAGCACGCTCAATCATTCATGGAAATTCTAATGTTGACCAAGCCTATGCTCTTTACAAAAAACTAGCTGCAAATGACAAATCAAAAAAACCAAATCCTAATCAAAAGAAAAACAAATCAAAAAAACCAAATCCTAATCAAAAGAAAAACAAATCAAAAAAACCAAATCCTAATCAAAAGAAAAACAAATCAAAAAAACCAAATCCTAATCAAAAGAAAAAATAATTAAAAATCATTGATCAATTTTTGACAAATGAATATGTGCAATTTTCCATGATGGTTGCTTAACCAGTACAAATGTAGCTCGTCCATTAATTGTCATATGTTCACCTGTGTATGCTTTGTTATCTACCAACATTCCTTTTTGAATTAATTCTAAAGCTACAATTGCAAAATTTTCAAAAACGCTTATTTTTGGATTTTTTATTTCATAGTCATAATCTGAAATACTGATGAATCTTAATTCTTCTAACTCAATTGTAGTTTGATAATCTTTTAGATCGTAAGGTGGTAAATCACTGAAACTTGAAAATTTTGGATCATCTAAATGAATTTCTCTTAATTTACTAAGATCTTTTGTAATTCCTGATTGAAATAACGTTTCAATTATCTTGATTATTTCTTCACTATCATTCAAAATGTTCACTTAAAATCTAAAAATTATCTGTTTAAGTCTATCTAACTGAATTGATTTTTTGTCCTTCAAACTCTTCTAGGAATGATTATTGATTGATTTTTTTGTTTTTGAGCCTAAACCTTTGATACATTTTAAATTATGGAGAAAAATTTAATCAATATTATGGAAAATATGACTGGGGCAAAAGCCTTGATGACTGCAATGGAAAAAGAAGGTGTCAAGGAAGTATTTGGATTGCCTGGAGGAGCAAATCTTCCAATGTATGATGAATTTTCCAGATGTGATATTAGACATATTTTGGTACGCCATGAACAATCTGCATCTCATATGGCCGATGGATTTGGTCGTGTAAGTAGAAAACCTGGAGTTTGTTTTGCAACCTCTGGACCTGGTGCTACAAATATTTTAACTGGGATCGCAACTGCTCAAGCAGATTCTGCTCCAATGATTGCAGTTACTGGACAAGTTCCTGTTGCAATGATAGGAAAAGATGCATTTCAAGAAAGTGATATTATTGGAATGGCAAATCCTGTTGTCAAATATGCTTTTCAACCTAGAACTGCTAGTGAAGTTCCTGAAGTAGTAAAAAAGGGATTTTACATTGCTGAAACTGGCAGACCTGGACCTGTCTTGATTGATGTTCCAAAAGATGTTCAACAAAATGAAGCTCCAATGGAATTTCCTGACGAGTTTAAAATTCAAGGTTATCATCCATGGACTGATCCAGATATCATTGCTTGTGAAAAAGCAATTGAAATGTTACTTAATTCTGAAAAACCAATTATCTTAGCTGGTGGTGGAACTATCATTTCTTCAGCATTTGCTGAATTACAATCTATTGCTGAAACTTTGATGCTTCCTGTTGTAACAACTTTCAAAGGTAAAGGTGCATTCCCTGAAAATCATCCTTTGTCATTAGGTCCAATTGGAATGCACGGTCATGCTGAAGCAAATAAAATGATGGCTGAAGCAGATTGTGTTTTAGCAATTGGAACCAGATTTTCTGATAGATCAGTTGGTACTTTTGAGGCTTTTGAAAAACGATTAAAAATTATTCATATGGATGTTGATCCTGCTGAAATTGGTAAAAACCAAACCACTAATTTGGGAGTTGTCGGTGATGTTCGCACTTCACTTAGAATTATGGTAAAACTACTTTTACAAAAACAAATCAAAAAAACTGAAGAATCTGTTTGGTTAAAACATGTTAAAGAAACTAAAGAGTATTGGCAAGAAAATTTGAAATTACATCCAGGTGAAATGGGTGCAGCAAAAATTCTTAGAAAATTAAGAGAAGTATTACCAAAAGAATCCATAATCACTACTGAGGTAGGTCAACATCAAATGTGGGCTTCATTATTTTATGATGTTATTCAACCAGGAACTTTCTTCAGTTCTACTGGACTGGGTACAATGGGTTGGGGTTTTCCTGCATCTATTGGTGCAAAAGTTGCTAGACCTGATGTTCCAGTTGTTGACATTGCAGGAGATGGAAGTTTTAGTATGACTGAAAATTCTCTTGCAACTGCAGTATTGGAAGACATTCCTGTAATTGTATTTGTTTTGAATAATTCTACATTGGGTATGGTAGCTCAATGGCAAAGAACATTTTATGACAGAAGGATGGTTGGTGTGGACCAAGGTGGATGTCCTGATTATGTTAAATTAGCAGAATCTTATGGAGCTCAAGGAATTAGAGCACAATCAATGGATGAATTAGATAAGGCAATCAAATCTGCAATAAGCAGTGATGTTGCAACTGTAATTGACATCCCAATTGATCCTGAAGAGGATGTATTACCATTTGTTGCTCCAGGAACTTCGTTATCGGATATGATTTTACCTTCTTAGTGATAATTATGTGGGCAATTCTTTCTGTTTTAGTTGAAAACAAACCTGGTATCTTGTTTAAGGTCACACACATGTTTAGATCAAGAAACTTCAATATTGATAGTATCTCTGTAGGAATAACTGATAATCCAAATTATTCTAGAATGACTATTACCTCATATGG
>REGF01000029.1:0-10423 GCA_003702465.1 Candidatus Nitrosomarinus sp.
GCTGGAAAAGGTGTTAATGTATCAGATACGTTAAATGGATTTCTTAAACAAAAAGGAGAATTTTCAACAATAAGAAAAATTTTTGCACCAATATGGATTAAAGGTCCAATCAAAAGATTTGTCGAAGGTAATACAGTCATTGTGGGAGATGCAGCTGGACAAGCAAAACCAACAACAGCTGGAGGGATTTTTACTAGCGGCATGGGAGGAGTATACGCTGGACAAGCCATAGCCGCATTTTTAAAAACAAATGAAAGAAAAGAACTTGACAATTATCAAAAAAAATGGACTGAGAGGTTTGGAAAAGAATTTGAAAAACAATTGTTAGCAAGAAAAATTTTAGAAAGAATGGATAATCAAACGATCAATAAATTATTTGAGACAATTACTCCAGATATAATTAATGAGATTTCAGAAAAAGATGATTTTGATTTTCATACAAGTTCAATAATCAAATTATTAGGAATTAAAGGTTCATTGAAAACAGCTCAAACGTTAGTAAGTGGCGAATTAAAAAAAATCTTGGGTTAAGAATTACAAAATTTCCTAGGAAAGTATAAATGATGTTTCCAGAAAATTTGAGCATGTCATCTACTATATCACTACCAACGTGCAGTTGTTGTCATAGACCAATTATGCCTAATGATAAATGTGTAAAATTCAATTGCCCTGACTGTGATGACGGAGATCTTATTTGGAGATGTGAAAGTTGCAGAGAAGCAGCAAGAACCTATACCTGTTCTTCATGTAACTTTACGGGACCTTAAACAAAATGACTGACATTGTATTAATTGCAAAAATTCTTCCAACAGGAACAGAAGTTGATTTAGACAAATTAGCCGAAACTGTAAAAACAGCACTAAAAGACGGAATTACTTTGAATAGACATGAAAAAGAACCATTAGCTTTTGGATTAGAATGTCTAAAAGCACAATTTGTATTAGAAGATAAAGAAGGACAGATGGATTCACTTGAAGATACTGTAAGAGCAGTTGAAGGAGTCAGTGAATTTGAAGTGCTCAGTATGAGTCGTAATTAACATAACAGTAATTAGCATAACAAGGATTAATTGATTTTATGGTACGCAAAGAAGAGCCTTTGCAGATGAGAATCGGCGAAGCAAAACAAAGAGATGTAGGAAAAAAGCGTGCCAGAGTAGGTCCAAAAGCAATGGATTTTCTAAAAGCAGAAGCAGGTGACGTGATTGAAATAATGGGTTCAAGAACAAGTTGTGCAGTAGTGTGGCCTGCAGATGAAGACGAAAAATTCCCAGATATCATTAGAGTTGATGGCCAAACTAGAAAAAATGTAGGAGGAACTCTAAATGATATTGTTAAGGTAAGAAAAGTTATTTCAAAAATTGCAAAAACAATTACGCTAACACCACTTAATGATGCTGTAACAATAGATAAAGAATTTACAGATTTTGTAAAAAATAGATTAAAAGGATTGCCTGTTACTCATGGAGATGAAATTTCTGTAATGATTTTAGGAAATTCTATGGATTTTAAAATTACTAAAACATCACCAAAAGGAATTATAGACATAGACCGTACAACTGAATTAAACATTTCAACAGAAACAACAATTGATAGAAAAGTTAGAGTGACCTATGAAGAGGTTGGAGGATTAAAAGAAAAAACTAAAGCAATGAGGGAAATTGTGGAATTACCATTAAGACATCCAGAATTATTTTCTAGATTAGGGATTGAACCGCATAGTGGAATTTTATTATACGGTCCGCCAGGATGTGGAAAAACATTACTTGCAAAAGTTATGGCTAGTGAATCAGAAGCTAACATGTTTCCAATTAATGGTCCGGAAATAATGAACAAATACTATGGAGAAACAGAAGCAAAATTAAGAGATATTTTTAAAGAAGCAAAAGATAATTCTCCTAGCATAATTTTCATTGATGAAATTGATGCAATTGCACCTAAAAGAGAAGAAGTTTACGGAGATGTTGAAAAACGAGTTGTTGCACAATTATTGGCATTAATGGATGGATTAAACGATAGGGGAAACGTCATTGTATTAGGAGCAACCAATAGACCAGACAGCGTAGACCCCGCACTAAGACGGCCTGGAAGATTTGACAGAGAATTTGAAATAAGCGTTCCCAACGAGGATGGGAGATATGAAATTTTACAAATACATACAAGAGGAATGCCAATTAATGAAGAAATTGATCTAAAAGAACTATCAGCAGAATTACACGGGTATACAGGCGCTGATATCAAATCATTGTGTAGAGAAGCTGCAATGAAATCAATTCGTAGATATTTACCAGAAATTGATCTTGAAACTGAAAAAATTTCTTCTGAAGTTTTGCAATCAATGCAAATAAAATTAATTGATTTTCATGATGCTATGCAAGAAGTGGTTCCTACAGCCATGAGAGAATTTTATGTAGAAAGACCAAAAGTTTGGTGGAATGATGTAGGAGGTTTAGAAAACATTAAGAAAAGTTTAACAGATAACATAATTACAGCAATTAAAGAACCAAGTAAATTTACTAAAATGGGCATTAAACCTCCAAAAGGAGTGTTGATTTATGGTCCGCCAGGATGTGGAAAATCATTACTTGCTAGAGCAGTTGCAACTGAAACTGGTGCAAATATGATTTTAGTAAGAGGTCCAGAAATTCTTTCAAAATGGGTAGGTGAATCAGAAAAAGCAATTAGAGAAATTTTTAGAAAAGCAAAATCATCATCACCTTGTATTATAATTTTAGATGAATTAGATGCACTAGCAAAATCAAAATCAGGAGAAGGAGGTTCTGGTGAAACAATACTTAGTCAATTATTAACAGAAATTGAAGAAGGAACTTCTTCACGAGTTGCAGTTATTGGAATAACAAATAGACCAGATATTATAGATAATTCATTATTGCGAACAGGTAGATTGGATTTAGTTCTTTATGTCACACCTCCAGATGAAAAAAGTAGATTAGAGATTATCAAAATTCTAACAAAAAAAATGCCATTGTCAAATGACATTAAATTACAAGAAATTGCAATAGCAACACAAAATTACACTGGTGCAGATTTAGCAGCATTGTGCAGGGAAGCAGCAGTTAGTGCAATGAGGAATAAATCACCTAAAATCAATAGTCGGGATTTTGCAAACAGTCTAAAACAAATTAAACCATCAATTACAACAGAAGTAGATCAGTGGTATAACACCATAAGAGAAAGTATATCTAATGTAGTGCCCAAGACAGGAGAGAAAGCATTTTACGGTTAATCATGACAATCCCATTAAAAAATCAAGTATTTGAAAAAATCAAAGAATCCAACTCATTGACAGATGTTGAACTTTACAAGAGTTTAGCAAAAGATGGGTTAAATTTACCAGAAGATAAATTCAACAAACTTCTACTAGATTTGGAAATTTTAGGATTAATCAAAGTTGCATGGTTTACCAAAGATGAAAGAAGAATCGAAGTTGCAATTATTGAAAAAGAAGAAGACCCAATTGAAAAACAGAATAAAGAAATAATGGAAAAAGATTATGAAGCAAGTTTTCCAGGATTTGACAAATAAATAAAAAATTAAATCAAAGGAATATGAAATGCTGCATCTAGTGCAACAGCAACAAAAATTATTGTCAAATAAGGTGCTGTTACTTTGTATGCTTTCCAAGCAAATTCAGATGTAGGTGTTTTTGTTAATTTGAAATGATATACAAGCATCAATCCACCAGAAACAGATGCAATGATTGCATAAACAAGACCTAATCCATCAGGTATCATTACAAGTACTAAAGAAAATGGAATTAAGATCAAAGTATTTCCTAAAATAAATTTAGATGTTTTTTGCATTCCAATTACAACAGGTAACATTGGAACTTCAGCTTGTGCATACTCATCTTTAATTTTCATTGCAAGACACCAGAAATGAGATGGAGTCCATACAAATACCAAAAAGCCTACAAGAAAACCTAACAAGTCCATACTACCAGTTGCAGCTGCCCATCCGGCCCATGCTGCAGCACTACCAGCAATCCCACCAATAACTATGTTGGAGGTATTTTTTCGTTTTAACCAAACTGTGTAAATTATTACGTATGAGAAAATTCCAACTGCAATAAAGAATGCAGAAACAGCATTTAATGCAAAGAATCCATAAATTACAGAAATACAACTTACGATTAAACCATATAACAAAACACTTGATGGTGAAATTCTTCCAGAAGGAATAGGTCTAGAACTAGTTCTACTCATTTTAGGATCGATATCTTTATCGTAGTAATGGTTTAGAGCACTAGAACCGGCTGAAGCTAATGCTCCTGCAACTATAATATGCAAATAATCAAGATAATCAAGCTGATATGCGCCTGAAACCAATTTACTAGCAGCATACATGGATGTAACTGCAGTTATTACTAATAGAACAACTATTCTTGGTTTCGATATTTCGATTATTTCATTAATTCCCAATTTACTCTACCCAGATTCAAAGCCGTTTTATTCCTTGTTGTAGATCCATTATATTTCAAAAGGAATAAGTATCTCACTCTTATCAGCTATTTTAATGACTAATTGGGACCTATTAATGCCAGGCATGGGCCTTACAGGTGTAGGGTTAGCAGGCCTCATTTTATCATATGCAGGCATAGCACACACATTCATTGATGGTATGCACGCATTAACAGGCCTAACGATGTTTGTCGGTCTTATTTTTACAGCAGCAGGGATTTTGGATGGTGGTGTCTCAACCAGCAACAGAGCTAAAATTACAACCGTAGTCATTGTTGCAATTTCAATTGGATTTGGACTTTATGCATTAGGTACAATGAATTCTTCAGAATACACATTCACATTGATGTTAGTCATTTTAGCAATTGCACTTCCATCTGCAGGTGTAGCATGGATAGCAATGAAAAAACCAGGAAGCATTAAACCAATTGGTTTAGTTTTAGGATTAGCAGTTGCAAGTGGATTAGTCATTTGGATAACAGCAGGTTCAATGAGTGAAAGTGAAGCAGAACTAGCGGAAGAAATTCATGATGAAGCAATGGACGATGTTCCAGCTGGACCAATTTTTGAAATTGAAATTCTAAAAGAATCTGCACAAGAAGGTAATCCAGATTACGAACCAGACAGAGCTGTTGTTACACAAGGACATACAGTTGTATGGACAAATGCAGACGTTGCACCACATACAGTTACTAGTGCATCAGATTATGGAGAAACATTTGATTCTAGTTTAATTAGTGAAGGAGAGACATATACTTTAGATACAACTAACTTAGAAGTTGGCGAATACGAATACTTGTGTATTGTTCATCCATGGATGATTTCAACTTTAGTAATAGAAGCACCAAAAGAAGCAACTAAAATTATCATTCCAGAAGGTGCAGCAATTCCAGAAGACGGACAAATATACTATGATCCAGAAACAATTAACATTTCAGTAGGAACACCAATTCAATGGGTTAATGAAGATCCAGCAATGCATACAGCTACTTCAGGAAGTCCAGATAATGGGCCTGACGGAGTATTTGATTCACAAATATTGAATGTAGGAGATACGTATGAATTCACATTTACTGAAGCAGGTAGTTTTGATTATTATTGTATTTTACATCCATGGATGATTGGCACAGTTAATGTAGAATAGATTTGCAAAAAATTATTTTAAAACAATCAGATAAAAAAATTCTTGCTCAATATTCAGAAAATCAAAAACCAAATGAAGCATGTGCAATATTATTTGGAAAAGAGGACAAAGTCCTAGATATTTTTTTTACTGATAATATCGAAGAATCTCCAATAAATTTTACAATTTCAAACGAACAATTAATTGAAGCATATAAAATTGCAGAAGATCAAAATGTTGAGATCGTTGGAATATTTCATTCTCATCCAAATTCAGATGCATTTCCTTCCAATACAGATAAAAAATTTATGCAAAGTAATCCAGTAGCATGGATAATCTATTCAGGAATTAATAAAAATTTCAAAGCATATATTCTAGAATCAGATAGTATTGAGATTCCAATTGAAGAAAAATAATTATCTTAAAAATTTAAGCACATAGAATCATCTTTGGGATTAAATATCCCCTTTTTTAAGAAAAGATATGGAAATTCACGTATACGACACTTATGTCAAAGCAGCAGATGGTCATACCATGCACTTTGATGTAATAACTGGTGAGAAAAATCATGATCAAGCCATTGAATATGGTAAAGAATGGTTAAAGGAGATAGGTGAAGGAGAAGCACAAATGACACAAAACGAATGTACATTTTGTCACTCACAATCTTGTCCAGAGCCTGTAGAACAGGCAATTAAGGAAAAAGGTTATTTCATTCAAAAGATGGAAGGCTGTCCTTAAACATTTTTTCTTTTTTAAACAATCTTTTTTAAATTAAATAATAAGATAATTCATGGACGAAAAATATTCAAAAGTTACAATTGAAGGTGATAAAAAAACAGAATGGATTTGTGGATGTTTTCAAACTGCAGATAATTATTTTAAATTTTGTAACTCACATAATCAAACATTGCAAAAAGCAATTCAAGCTCAAATTGATGAATTAGACATGACAAGAGTCATCGAATAAATTATCAAATTGAAAGGATTGCAACAAATGCAGATACAAATACAATTGCAATAGTATTTAGTAATTTAATTACGGTATTTAATGCAGGACCAGCAGTATCTTTGTAAGGATCACCGATGATATCACCAACAACTGCAACTTTATGAACTTCTGTACCCTTCTCACCTTTCATTTCAACTAACTTCTTTGCATTATCCCATGCACCACCAGTATTTGCCAAGTGATATGCTAACAAAATTCCAGTAACCACTGCACCCATTAACAAACCAGCAACTGCAGTAGGTCCTAACAATATTCCTAAAATTATAGGAGAAATAATTGCAACAATTGCAGGTTTCCACAATTCTCTAATCGAAGCTACAGTGGCAATATCAACACATTTTGCATAATCAGGTTTTGAAGTTCCTTCTAGAATTCCTGAATCTGCTTTGAATTGTCTTCTAACTTCATCAACCATTTTACCTGCAGCCCTTGATACACCATTGATTAGTTGACCAGTAATAATAAACGGAATAAGACCACCAACTAACAATCCAACAATGATTGCAGGATTTGTTAAGCTATAATTTAGTTCTAAAACCCCTTCAAAAATATGAGCTGCTTCAAATTGAAAAGCTTGGATCATAGCTAATGCAGCTAATGCAGCACTAGCAATTGCAAATCCCTTAGTTACTGCTTTAGTAGTATTACCAACAGCATCAATTTCATCAGTGACTTTTCTATTTTCTTCTCCCATTCCAGTCATTTCAACAATTCCACCTGCATTATCAGCAATTGGGCCAAAAGCATCAATACTAAGAACTATTCCAGCTAGACTCAACATTGCCATTGCAGTTAAAGAAGTTCCAAAAATACCATAAAGAACAGGATCAGAACCTTCTGGTGCAGCAGAAGAAGCAATAGAATAAGAAATGATTATAGCTACAACAATTGCAATCATAAATGGACCAGTTGATTGCATTCCTTTGATAATTCCCATTAATGTTAATGATGCATATCCCCATTTTGCAGAATCTGCAATTTCTTTTACAGGTCCTTTTTGATAACTAGTGTAGTTATCAGTAATTTTTTGAATTACTGGAACTAGTATCACACCAATTACAGTAGTACCAAACAAAGCATACCCTGCAGAAGATTGTTCAATAAATTGTGTGATGAAAACATAGTTTAATCCAATTGCAATTGCAGCTGAAACATAAAATGAACGATTAAGGGGTTTCATTACATCCGTTACTCCTTTTGAGCCAACTATGACAACACCAATTATTGATGCAATCATTCCAGATGAACCAATTAGAATCGGATAGAGGAAATAATTTGGTGCTCCAATTAATGCTGCAATTAGTAATGCTGCAAGAATTGTTACAATATAAGATTCATAAACATCAGAACCCATTCCAGCTGCATCACCAACATTATCTCCAACATTATCGGCTATTGTAGCAGGATTTCTAGGATCGTCTTCTGGAATATTTGCTTCAACCTTACCTACTAAATCAGCACCCATATCAGCAGCTTTAGTGAAAATTCCACCACCAATTCGGATGAATAATGCAATGAGACTGGCGCCAATTCCAACTCCTGCAATAGTAATTGGATCAGGATAGATTAAGTACAATCCAGTAATTGCCAATAGAGCCATTGCTGGAACAGCTAATCCAACAGTTGCACCACCTCTAAATGCCATAGCAAAAGTTTTTCCAAGTCCATCATTACTTAGATTTGCAGCTCTTACTGCAGCTTTAACAGTAATTTTTAATGAAATAATACCAGCAACTGCAGATAATGCAGCACCTACTGCAAATGCAAGGCCATTTGAGGGTTGTAAGAAGGCACCAATAATTACTGCAAGTGCAATTGAAACAGGAACAATAATTTTCATTTCACGTTTTAAAAATGCTGAAGCTCCTTCTTTGACAGCATTTGAAATATCCATCATTTCTTTACTGCCTGAAGGTTGTTTAGTTATCCATGCAACTAACCCACCAGCTACAATAAAAGATGCGATACCAGCTATGAAAGGAAGAACCTCAGAAATATCCACAGCATATTAAGTTAGTTCAATCTTAAAAGTATTAATCAAAAAGAAGGAGTTTTACTTCTTTTTTTATAAGGAGAAAATGTTTTTCCTCTTAATCCCTGTCTAACTAATTTATTGAATCTTTTTCCATGTGCCAGATAAGGAAATCTCATATGAATTAATTCATGAACAAGAGTATTTTCAAGGGTTTTCTCATCAGGTATTTTTCTAATATTTAAAAAAACTAAATTGTGTTGTAAATAAGAAACACCATAATATTTGTAAGCAGATGTACGTCTACCTTCAGTCATTTCTCTTGGAGCATCAAGAACTTCTTTTGTAGTTAACAAAATTACAGGTTCAGGGATTGAAAATCTTTGAGAATATATTCCAACTTTTTCTAAAATTTGTAACTTTAGATCTTCATCTAGTTTCATAGTTTGTTATCAAGTAATCTATCTTTATCTTGAAATGTCAATTCTTGTATGCAAAGAGTCAACTTTTCGTTAACTCTTAAAAACAATCATTAACGAAATTATCAAATTTCTGTAAGATCATTGGTTGATTTGAGTTTATAAAATTATGAATAAATAGGGTCAGAGGTTATGTGGGGTAATCACGAATCATACAGCCACCGTCTCATCACACCCCATTAGTTCATTAAATCAAGTAGTGTTTGTACTTTATTTCTAATTTCTGTACTAATTTCAACTAAAACAAGCCCTTCATTTGGCTGACCATAAAGTACAATTGAATTATCTGGAGCATATATGCAAACAGGCAATACCAACAGATCTTCTTCTCCCATTACGGTAATTCTTACAGGTGCAGTCATAGAAAATGCTTTTTTTATTATTTCAATACTTTCTAAAGTGATTTCTGCTGCAGGATTATCAATTTTTAATTCAGTTGCATTTCCAAGTTTTGGTAATTCACGTTTTTGTCTTTTTTCAAAACCATCAATTATTTGTAAAGAAGGAATTAACCCAAAATCAATCATTTTTTCAGTTGTTTGGTCGCCAACTGTGATTAGATAGGAATTTTTTGAGATATGTTTTACAATATTTTCTTTATTGTCTTGACCGATTGGCAATAATTTACCTAAAGGGGTTTTGAATTGTTCTCTAAGAGATTCAGGTAATTTCACAGGAATCTCAGTTAAGAAGTGCCGTTATTTGTAGAATCTTCATTTGTTGATTCAGAATCACCAGATTCAGATTCCATTTCTTCTTGTAAATTAGATGCAATAATACTACATTGTGCAGCAACATTTTTTGCACTAGCACGAAATGCGTCAGCACTTGGTGAATCAGTATTTGTACTCATTATAGGCTTTCCAGAATCAGAACCAGACATGATACCATAATTTAATGGAATTTCACCCAAAAATGGAATTTTGAATTGTTCACTAATTTTCTTAGCACCACCATTTCCAAAGATGTAATGTTTATCATCACATTTTGGACAAACAAAATGACTCATATTTTCAATTACACCAATAATTGGAACATTTAGTTTTTCAAACATTGAAACTGCTTTAACTGCAACATTACTTGCAACATCTTGTGGAGTAGTAATTACAAGAATTCCAGTGATTGGAATTGTTTGTGCAAGTGTTAATGGAATGTCACCAGTTCCTGGAGGAAGATCAACAATTAGATAATCTAGTTCAGACCAATTAGTGTCAACCAAAAATTGTTTTAGAATTCCAGAAATAATAGGACCACGATAAATTGCTGCTTGTTTAGATTGGTCTGCAAAAAAACCAAAAGATACCACTTTTAGTCCATTTACATCTGCAGGTTGAAGTTTGTTATCTTCAACTTCCAT
>REGF01000029.1:10523-14489 GCA_003702465.1 Candidatus Nitrosomarinus sp.
TTAACATTTTATCCAAAATTACAAGAAATTGTTCAAGGTGAAATTGTAGACATTACAGACTTTGGTGCATTTGTAAGAATTGGTCCAACAGATGCATTACTTCACTTATCACAAGTAATGGATGATTATCTAAAGAGTGATGTAAAGATGGGATTAATTTTAGCAAATCAAAGTGGTAGAACATTAAAAGTTGGTTCAACATTGCGTGCAAGAATTACAGCAGTATCATTAGGAAAAGCTGCAGCAATGGGCAAAATTGGTATTACTTGTAGACAACCATTCTTAGGTGCAGATGAATGGATTGAAGAAGAAATTAAAAAAGCTGGAGGTTCAAGTGAACCTGCTAAAGAAGAAAAAGTAGAGGCTAGTTAAAATGGCACGAGAAATGGCATGTAGAAAATGTAAACGTGTTACAACAGAAAAAGTTTGTCCAGCTTGTAAATCATCAGACTTAACACCAGATTGGAATGGAGTTGTACTAGTAGTAAATCCAGCAGACTCAAAAATTGCAGATACATTAAACATAAAACAAAAAGGCAAATATGCAATTAAAGTAACATAGAAAAATTCTAAATATTTAAAATCATAACATCATTAATCATAACATTGTCATTTAATCCAAAAAAACAGTTATCACAGTTTCTTGCTGAAGATATTGGTAAAGGCGACATTACAAGCCAGCTATTATCAAAGAAAAAAATTACTGTAAAAATAATTTCAAGAGAAAATGCAGTTGTTGCAGGCACAAAATACGCAAAAGAAATTTTTGCCATTAAAGGATGTAAAGCAAAAATAATTTCCAAAGATGGGACAAAAATAAAACCTAATCAAAAAATCATTGAGATTACAGGAAATGCTGATAAAATTTTAACATGTGAGAGAACTGCATTAAACATACTAACAAGAATGAGCGGAATTGCAACGCAAACAAATGAACTTGTAAAAAAAATTCCAAAGAAAACTAAATTGTATGCAACTAGAAAAACTGCACCAGGATTAAGATATTTTGATAAAGAAGCTGTAAAGATAGGAGGAGGAGAAAAACACAGATTAAGATTAGATGAGATGGTGATGATCAAAGACAATCATATAGCAGTAGAACAATCATTATTATCATTAATCAATAAAACCAAGAAAAAATATAGAAAATTTGAAGTTGAAGTTGAAAACACAAATGATGCAGTACTTGCTGCAGAAAAAGGTGCAACAATTATCATGTTAGATAACTTCTCTCCAATTCAAATTATCAAAACAGTAAAAGTACTAAAAAATAAAAAATTACGGAATAAAGTTTTGCTAGAAGCATCAGGAGGAATCAATTCTAAAAATATTTCAAAATATGGTAAGACAGGAGTAGATATCATTTCAATAGGCAGTATTACAAATTCAGTTAAAGGAATTGACTTTAGTTTAGAAGTTTAAGAATTCAGTTCAGAGAGTAAATTAATCATAGATTTATTTTTTGGTTCAATGGCTTGAATTTTCTTACAGCAATCCAAAGAAATATGATTTTCTTGCAATTTTTGATGAGAGTATGCTTTCAACAATAGAACTTCAACATCAGTGTCGCCAGTCTCAAGAGCCCTATCAAAATAAGAAATAGCTGTACGATACTTGTTTTTCAAGTAATAGATACCGCCAATAGTGAATAATGCATCATGATTGTAAGGTACTTTTTCTAAGTAATCTAAGCCTAATTTCAGTGCCTCAGGATATTTTTGCTTCTTTACAAGTTTTTTAAATTTCTTATATTGTTCAAAATTTTTTTTAAATTGAATTTCTTCAGGAGTTTTAGTAAAGAATCCAACCAAAATAATCACATGTTAACTAATTTCTAACATTCTATCAATAGCTAATCGAGCTTTATCAGCAATTTCTTTTGGAACAGTAATGACATTTTTCTCATTGACCAAAGCATCATATACTTTTTCTAGAGTAATCATTTTCATATATTCACATTCAGCTTTTTCAGAAGCTGGAATGAATGTTTTTTCTGGATTTTGTTTTTTCATTCTATACAAAATTCCAGTTTCAGTTGCAACAACAAAATTCTTTGATTTAGATTTACTTACGTGATTTAACATTCCTTCAGTTGAAAGAATTGAGACTTTTTTATCATCATAGCTTCCATCAGCAACATCATACATCATAGGAGTTGTACAACTACATTCAGGATGAATTACAAATTCAGCATCTTTCATTGATTCTAATTTTTTTGTTACATCTTCAGGAGTGATGCCAGCATGTACATGACATTCACCAGCCCAAATATGCATATTTTTCCTTCCAGTCATTTTTGCTACATACGAACCAAGAAACATATCGGGCAAAAATAAAATTTCTTTATCTTCAGGAATTGCTTTAACAACATTTACAGCATTTGATGAAGTACAACAATAATCAAGTTCAGATTTTATTTCTGCAGTTGTATTAACATATCCAACAGAAATTGCATTAGGATGTTGTTTTTTCCAATTTCGCAATTCTTCAACAGTAATTGAATCAGATAACGAACATCCTGCTTCTAAAGAAGGTAAAAGAACTCTTTTTTCAGGACTAATAATTGAAGCCGTTTCTGCCATAAAATGAACCCCACAAAATAGAATAGTTTTTTGTGGAACAGTAGCAGCTAATCTAGATAATCCAAGAGAATCACCTGTAAAATCAGCTACATCTTGTACATCAGGGATTTCGTAATTATGAGCTAAAATTACAACATCCTTTTCTTTTTTCAAACGCAGGATTTCATTTTTTAAAAATGAAGTATCTTGAACTTGCATGATTTACAAAAAATTGATCAAGTGTAGATTTAAAGAATAGGAAGTAGTCCATAATCTTCTATATAGTCAGTAAAAGCGGCAAGTTTTGCCATTTATGTGCCAATTTGAATGTCATCTGAACAATATTTTCTCAAGGTTTCTATGGCTGACAAAATAGCTAAGCGACTAGTTTTTGGGTTTTGTGGGTCAGGAGTATTTTCAATAGTGAAAGTCATTTTTCCAGATTTTGCAATTGCTTCAATATGATGAGTATTTTTATCAGTGTTAGGGTCAGCAATGATTTTGACGGAAGTCCTGTCACTACCAATACCAGACAAAGACACAAGCGCAGCTACATTGACATTTGCAGGAAATAGGGTTACCGCATCTCGTGCAGTTCCTTCAAAAATAATTGTTGAAGAATTAATTGAATCTAGATTAATTTCAGAATTCTCAAAAAACTTTGCACCTTTTAATGAACGAGGATGTTTTGTAGTAGTTATAGATACAGATTCTAATTGATCTTTAATGGCTTTTAATCCATCTAATCCAGCAATTGCACCAGAAGGAAGGTAAATTGTTTTTTTGAAATGTTCACATGCATCATATAAAATATCATAAATTGATTCGTCCAATAATGCACCAACACTCATAATCATAAAATCACGTTTGTTTTGTAAAATACTTAGTCCATCATCCCTTACAGCATTTTGGGAAGCAGCTTCAACTACAATATTTACAGAATGAGAAGAAAGTAAATGAGAATTCTCAACAATCTCAGGTTTATTTTTGAGTTTTGAAACAAGTGTTGAAGAAGCTTCTTTAGAATCATCATATACATGGGTCAAAATTCCTGGAATTTTTCCTGAATCAATAGCTAGAGCAATCTGTGTACCCATTACTCCACATCCTAATAATCCAATTTTTTTCAAGTAATCAGAATAGAAAAGTTCTCTTAATTAATGATAGTCCAAAAACAGACATTATTCTCAAGACCCATAGAAAAAATGGTTTTAATGGATCACCTTTGTCAAATTTCAACATAACCTAAAGATTTTATTCAAACATACCAAGTAATGATGTGCTCAATACAGTTTACAAAGATGCCATCATCAACAGAGAAAAAATGCTCTCAATTCTGAAAGGTCCTAAATTTGAGCAGATTTTACAAAAAGCAAGGTCAAATTGGAATGATTTTACGCCTACA
>REGF01000092.1 GCA_003702465.1 Candidatus Nitrosomarinus sp.
AGATTCGTTTAATTGATCTACCATGGTGTTGATAGTATCCTTTAGTTCTAGCACCTCACCTTTTACCTCTGCAGTAACTTTCTGAGACAGGTCACCCTTTGCTACTGCAGTCGTAACGTTTGCAATCTCTCTTACTTGTGTGGTAAGGTTGTCCTCTAATTCGTTTACAGTGTCTGTTAGTTCCTTCCACTTTCCTTCTGCACCCTCTACCTTTGCCTGACCACCAAGCTTACCTTCTGTTCCTACCTCTCTTGCAACTCTTGTTACCTCTGATGAAAATTCGTTTAACTTTTTCACAAGTTCATTAAAGTTATCTATTAATTCTCCAAATTCATCTGTCCTTTTCTCAGATTTAGTTGGAGTTAAATCGCCAACAAGAAGTTTTTTAGATATTATTGAAAGTGTTTCAATCGGACGAGTAATTTGACGTCCCACATACATGACAACAAGGATAGTTATTGAAATTATTATTCCAACTGTAACTAATAAAAGCGGCGATAAAAATGAAGTGGGAGTATTTTCAGATACAGCAAAAATCACAATATATTTTTCTTGATCAATTAAATTGTAATGGAGCACATTATATGAAATGCCATGAGGTTCATCAAGATGTATTGAATTTGATCCACTAAGGTTTAGATCATTGAAATTTAAATTGAATATCTCATCTTGATATTTATCACTTGTTGATGCTATTAAAGATAAATCCTGATCTATAATATAATATTCAATATTTGATTCATCTTCATCTTTAAAAATATCCACATCAATACAAGTAATCCAGACAAAATACCCTTGCTTCATGTCGTTTTGAAAAATAGGGGAGATGTGATATACCAAATATTGAGTTTTAGATAGTAAAGGTGAATCAGAAATGATTGTATAAATTTGGTCTTCTTCTAATTTATAAAAATTGTCAAATTCCTCAGATATATGATTTTCATGAATTGGTAAAAGTCCTCCCTCTATCTCTCCATTATCTCTATAGACATGTAATATTTCATTACCTTTCAAATCAAGATATGAAATTGATTCAATAGTTTGAGTATTTTCTAAAAATGACTTCCAAAAATTTGTTATTTTTACATATTCAGTATCAGAATCAAAAACATTCTCAAAAGATGTTGGATTGTTTGCTAGTAATGAAATTTTTTTTGTTTCAGGGAGATGTTGAAAAAAATGTCCGAATTCATTGCCTATAGAAAGATTATCCTCCAGAACCATCTGTTGATGATGAAGATTGTTAGATAGTTGTAGGTCCTCTAGTGATTCAAGAGTATTGTTAACATCATCAAAAGTCAGTATTGAAAAAATAATTACTGGTGAAACACTTAGACAAAGCAGTATTAATGTCAGTTTTGTTATATATTTCATTGATCCAAATCACTCCAAAAACATATTCTTCTACCCCTAATAACGATTTGAAAATAAAATCTAGTTAGGCACTAGATCTTTGTTTTGTTTTAAATGGCATTTTGCATTCTTTGAGTGTCAATTCTTTTTTTTCACCATTAATTTTTGAATAAATTTTTCCTTGAGTTAATATAAGGTAAATGAAGTAGCAGATTTCTTTGATATTGGTTTGATTTTTTACTTTATAAGTAAAACGTAAACATTGCAAACATAAAAAAAATAAAAAACTTCTTAAAGAACTGATATGATCTGGAATTGAATCAGTATGACAGTTTTAATCATTGATGATAATGAAGCAATTACTAATATGTTGGCTAAATTTTTCAAGTTGGAAGGAATTGAATGTACAGTAACAAATTCTGGTCAAAGTGGATTAGATATGATACTAAATGATGATTGGGAAAATATTATACTGGATTTAACAATGCCAGAATTTTCAGGCTATAATGTATTAGAAAAACTAGAAAGTGAGAATATAGAAAAAATGAAAAACATCATCATATTTACTGCAACTGAAATTATTGATGAAGAAATAGAAGGATGGAAGGATAAAGGAGTGAAAGGGGTTGTTAGAAAACCAATTGAATTGGATTATCTGTTGAAAATTGTTAAAGGGTAGATTTACATGGAAAAAAATCACTATGACAAAGAAAAAGAACAAGAGTCACTACTTCGAAATACGATTGATCAAAAATATGAAGATAAAATTACAAAACTAACACAAGATAAAAAAGCATCACAAAGAGAACAAAGGGAAAGTATTCAAGAAAATAAATTATTGAAGAAAATTTCAGAAAAAGATGCAGAGTCTGCAAATAATTCCAAAAACAAATTGATTGGAGTAGGACTAATAGCAATTTTTTCCATTGTAGTGATTTTTGCAGGTTCCACATTTTATTTTGTTGAAACATTAGAGACTGTAAATTCCCCAACTTCAAGTTATGTCATTAAAAATCTTCGAGGAGATACCATTGATACTTGGCTATCATGGAGAATTCCTCAAGAGCAACCACTTGTAGTAAATATTGTTAATGCAGAAGAGTATTCTGAAGAAAAGATCAAAGTAATTAAAGATGCCATTTTATCAAAAGAAACACTTCAAGTTGATAATACCATTTTAGGAAATGAATCAGATATCACGTTATTTTACTTAGGATGGGCAGGTGCACTAGAGTCAATTGATAATAAAGAGACAAAACATCACATTCCAAATGAAATACAAGTTATAGAATCTACAAATGGAGAAGGACACATCACCATCAGACTTACTGATGAAGTAAACGGGGATGGTTATTCGGGATTTACAAAAAGCATTGCAGATGAGACACAAAACCAGATTTTAAAAAGTGAAATAATAATTTTTGATGCATCATCTATAGATGAAGAAGACTTGTCAAAACTAGTACGTCACGAGTTTGGGCACGCAATAGGATTGGCCCATTCCACGGCAATTGAGGATTTAATGTATCCCACAATTGAAATGGAATATCCATTTATTTCACAATGTGATATATCAGCAATAGAATCCCTATATGATGACGGTGGTTCAAGTATTGTGATTTGTGAAAATTAGACATAAAGGATTTTCTCTTAAAGAAGAATAAAAAGTGAATAAGCCCATAGCAAAATCCCGTTTGGTTTCCTTTAGAGCATTTCACTCAGGGGGTAATGGTGGACTTATTCCTAATAACATATCTAAGAACTAATCATAATTAAGTATAATTTTTTTTATGAAATTTTTACAGATCAGTTTGAAAAAATTATAGATTAAAATAAAAAAATTTCAATTTTTAATCTGAAATTCATAAATGAAATAAATGAAATAAATGAAATATTTTTACAAAACAGAATATTCTTTTTTAGATTCAACAAGATCTAACAGTAAAC
>REGF01000093.1 GCA_003702465.1 Candidatus Nitrosomarinus sp.
ATTTTTGGATCAATTATTGCTCTACCCTTTCCAACATGTTGTTGTTGAATTTCATGAATTTTTAATATTATTTTATTCATAATAAAACCTCAAAAAAATGAGGGGGTTATTCAACCTCCACTCTTTTACCAGTTTGTTTTTTCTCAACTAATTTGAAAACTAGTTGTAAGATTCCATTTTTGTAGGTAGCCTTTGCTGAGTTTTCATCAACTTTTTGCTGAAGTGGAACTTTACAATGGTATTTTTTTTCACCACGTTCTGCAGTTACACTTACAACATTTTTGTCAACTAAAATTTTGACATCAGTTTTTTCAACTCCTGGCATTTCAGCTATGAGTTTTACTACTCTATCTTTTTCATCTACAATTGTATCTACAATTGCTTCTCTGGCATCAGAAACAAGGGGACGATCTGGTTTTACGTTACCGTATTCTTGCACAGAAGGTTTTCCATCTGGACCAATGGTCATTGTATAACCATAAAAAATTGGGCCAGAATTGGAATTACCGTTGAATCTTTCAAAGATGTCATTTCCATCAAAAAATGATTTTGACATTTTTTTGAAGATTCTATCAATTTCGGTATCAAAGAAACTTGTCATATTTATCTACATAATGTAATATGTATTACAATATATAAATATATTGAATAATTACTAATAATATTACATAATGCTATTATAACTGACATTATTTAATAAGTTTAATGAGATCTGTGATGTCTGTTCCAGAAGTTGTCAGAGAGGTAATTACCCGAAATAGATCAATTTATGATTGCATGAAAATGGATTTGATAAATTATACTGCATTAGCAGTAAAAATTCAACCAGAAATAGAAAAAATTTTAGGAAATTCTGTTAATCTAAACACAATTGTTGTAGCAATCAAAAGATATGCAGATTCATTTGAAACAAAAGAAGAAATGAAAGAAGAATCAGTTTTGAAAAATGCAAGATTATCTTTAACTGATGGAATTATGGATGTTAGATTTTCTGTGAAGGATTCAAACGAAATGGATCCTATGTCAATTTTGGATAAATTTTCTAAAGTTACTGATGATTATGAATTTTTTAGATTATCTGATTCATTTAGATTCCTTACAGAAGATATGGATGATATTAGACGAATTTTCAGTGATGTTTCAGAAAGAGATGATATGTTTAGTACCGGACTGGCAAAAATTAGAATTTCAATTCCTAGTTCACAAAATCAATCAGATGTAGTTTCATATGTTGCAGAAGTATTACATGCAAATGGAGTAGAATTAGTTAATGCATTTTTCAGTCAAGATAGCATTACAATTATTCTAAATGAAAGGGATTCTTCAAGAGCCTATGATATTTTACATTCAGATATCATGCGAAAATAACAAACTAGTGCCATTTTTTACTAATCAATTAACACCCTTTAATTATTCAATATGCAAAAGTGAGTAATTGGTTAAAAATAAGAAAAAAATTGTAATTTTGGGAAGTGGATTTGCAGCAGTTGAATGTGCAAAAAAATTAGAAAAAGAATATGGAGATAACCCAGAAATTGAAATAGTGATGATAGGAGAAGATAATTTTCTCTTATTTACGCCAATGTTGCCACAAGTAGCCTCAGGAATGATTGAAACTAGGCACATAGTATTTCCAATACGAACAATTTGTAAAAAAACAAAATTCTACGAAGGAAGAATCAAAAATATTGATCCGTATGGGAAATTAGTTACATTATGGGGAACTAGAGATAAAAGAGGTATTTCAATTGATTATGATTTTTTAGTAATTGCGTTAGGAAGTGAAACTAATTTTTTTGGTATGGCAGATGTTGAAAAAAATGCATACACAATGAAAACACTCAACGATGCTGTATTACTAAGAAATAGAGTAATTGATATGTTTGAGCAAGCTGAAAATGAAACTGATCCCGTATTAAGAAAAGGTATGTTAAATTTTGTTGTAGTAGGTGGTGGTTATGCAGGAATTGAAACTGCTGGGGAGTTATTAGATTTGTTGTTAGATATCAGAAAGTATTATCCTTCAATACAAAAAGATGATGTAAAAGTAATTGTGTTAGAAGCAATGGGAGAAATTTTGGGTGGAGCTAATAAGAAATTAGCAGATTTTGCAAAAAAAGAATTAATCAAAAGAGGGATGGATATTAGATTAAAACAAACAGTTACTAGTTTTGATGGAAATGAAGTTATGATAAAGTCATTAGATGAAACACCAAAAGATTCGATAGATCAATCAGAAAAAAATTCCATAATTACAAAAACATTGATCTGGACAGCAGGAATTACTTCAGTTAGTACAATTAAAAGATCAATTTTCAAAACTGATAAAGGAAAAATTGTTGTAAATAGATTTCTTGAAATTAAAGAATTTCCAGGTGTGTTTGCAATTGGAGATTGTGCATTATTTGTTGATCCAATAACAAATAGACCATTACCTCCAACTGCACAAATTGCAGAAGCACAAGCTAAATTAGCTGCTAAAAATTTAATTTCCATAATTAATAATTCTCAAAAAGAAGAATTTGTTTATCAATCAAAGGGACAATTAGCAATAATTGGTAAAAGAACAGGAATTGCAACAATTCTAGGCATGAATATTTCAGGATTTTTAGCTTGGGTGATTTGGAGAAATGTGTATTTATCAAAAGTTCCTACATTTGACAAAAAAACACGTGTATTTTTAGATTGGATGATAGATTTGTTTTTTGACAGAGATGTTTCAAGACTCAATTACATCAAACGTGAAACAGAAAAAGAATACAAGTTACTTGATGAAGTAGACGATCTTTGGTAAAAATTAATTTCTTTTCTTAATTCCAATAATTACAATAGCTGGAATTCCGATATACATTCCCAAATTCAATGCAATGACGGATAATCCAAGTCCCAAGACTTCACTTTCAGTTTCAGCGCTTTCC
The DNA here is from genome assembly GCA_003702465.1 of Candidatus Nitrosomarinus sp. Lineage (GTDB taxonomy): Archaea > Thermoproteota > Nitrososphaeria > Nitrososphaerales > Nitrosopumilaceae > Nitrosopumilus. The sequence continues at coordinate 2,919 of REGF01000093.1, forward strand.
ATAATTGATAATGTACTAATCATTGGAGTTATTGCAAGCTTTACAATCTCTTTAAACACTGGACTTTCACGTTCCATGTCAGCAATTGTTGGACTAAATGAATAGTAAATTTGGTTAAATCCATTCATAAAAGATTTTCCAGATTCTGTTTGTAATAATTGATTATCTCTTAATTCACGAAGTTGTTGAACCTCAAAAGCCATTTCACTAACCAAAACTGTAGATTCATCTGTTCCAAGAATTACCTATGATGAATTAGGAGGTCTAAAAAATGAAGTTCAAAAAATTCGAGAAATGGTAGAATTACCAATGCGTCATCCGGAATTATTTGATAAAATAG
>REGF01000094.1 GCA_003702465.1 Candidatus Nitrosomarinus sp.
CTTGTACTATTGATGACTGGATATTGCAGGCATGGTGAAATAGTATTCGTCTTCAAATTCAAAGTCTACACTACTATTTTTTCGTAAATATTCAAAATACTGTGTACAGTTTTCGTAAAATTCCTTATTTTTCTTCATATCTTGATTCATGATTTTCTTATTATTTTGATAATTTTTTCATGAGAGTGAGTCATTTTGATCCTCGATGTTGGTTTTCTTTAACTAATTTTATTGGATATTTTTTATATTCAAGTATTGATCATATTTTATGACTACTATTGTTGCTGATACTAGTGTAATCATAAATGGTAATTTAGCACAACAAATTGAATCAGGTTCAATTAGAAATTCTGAACTTGTAATTCCTCAAGCAGTATTTGATGAACTTCAATCTCAAGCATCTAATAATAAACAACAGGGTTTTGCTGGTTTAGAACAAATCGAAAAACTGAATCAATTATCTGAAAATTCTGGAGTGAAAATTTTGATAAAAGGTTCTCATCCTGATATTAATGATATTAAATTTGCTTCAAGTGGTAGAATTGATGCTTTAATTATTGATATTGCCAAACAAAATGAAGCAGTTCTGTATACTTCTGATAAAGTACAACATTTAGTTGCAAAAGCTGAAGATGTTCAAACTGTATTTTTAAAACCTAAGATAGTTTTTGAAGAACTTGAATTTTTAAAATTTTTTGATAATGCTACAATGAGTATTCATCTTAAAGAAAATCAATTTCCTCTTGGCAAAAAAGGTAAACCTGGAGAATTTTTACTGACACAAATTAATGATGAAATTCTTACAAGAGATTATTTGAAAATGATTTCTTCACAAATATTGTCAGCTGTAAATATTTCTGATTCTAGTACTGTTGAAATTTCTAAAACTGGTGCAACTGTAATTCAACATGATGATTATCGTATTGCAATTACTTATCCTCCATTTTCTGAATCATATGAAATAACTATTGTTCATCCAACAGTTCAATTGTCTTTAGATGATTATTCTATTTCTGAATCATTAATGCAACGTTTAACTGATAGGGCTGAAGGGATTGTGATTTCTGGTGCACCTGGTTCTGGAAAAAGTACTCTAGCTTCTGGTTTAGCAAATTTTTATCATCAGCAAGGAAAAATCGTTAAAACTTTTGAATCGCCACGAGATTTGCAAGTAAGCTCTGGAATCACTCAATACAGTAAATTAGATGGAAGTTTTGATAATACTGCAGATATTTTGTTACTTGTTAGACCTGATTATACTATTTTTGATGAAGTTCGTCGAAAAGAAGATTTTACAACTTTTTCTGATCTACGATTAACTGGAGTTGGAATGGTTGGTGTTATTCATGCCAACTCTCCTTTGGATGCAATTCAAAGATTTATTGGAAAAATAGAGCTTGGTATTATTCCAAATGTTTTGGATACTGTTGTGTTTGTAAATAATGGAGACATTGAAAAAGTCTATGATTTAGAATTAAAAGTAAAAGTTCCTACTGGAATGACAGAATCTGACTTAGCAAGACCTGTTATTGAAATACGAAATTTTGAAAATAATGTTTTAGAGCATGAAATTTACACATTTGGGGAGGAAAATGTAATAGTTCCAGTCCAACAACGTACTGAAAAAGTTGGTATTGAGAAATTGGCTGAAGATAAAATTCAGGAATATTTTCAAAAATATGATTCTAATGCGCAAGTTGAAATTCTATCTGAAAATCGTGTTAAGGTTAGTGTCCATGAAGATTGTATTGCATCTATAATTGGTAGAGGTGGTTCTAACATTGACGAAATTGAAAAATTCCTTAAAGTTCACATTGACGTTGTCGCAAAAGATTCTGAAGAATTATTTTTAAATTCAAATGATCTTCCATTTAGTTTTTCAGAATCTAAAACTGCCTTATTGTTAACTGTTAATAGAGAATTCACATCTTTACATGCTGATATTTATCTACATGACAAATTTTTCACATCAGTTCGAATTGGTAAAAAAGGACAAATTAAAATTCCAAAACGTTCTGATACTGGAAGGAATTTATTGAATCAAACTTCTTCTCAAAATGATATTAAGATTTATCTCAAAGATTTTTAAAATTTTCAATAATTTTTGGATTAGCTTTTAGAAATGTTATGAATTTTCTTAATTGTTTGATTGTTTTTGGATTAAGATGATGTTCGATTCCTTCTGTATCTTGATTTGCAGTTTCATACCCTACTCCTAAAATCTCAAAAAATTCTAATAAAATTCCATGATTTTGTCTAATGCCCTCTGCAATTTGAATTCCTTTTTTTGTAAGATTGATTCCGTGATATTTTTCATATTCTAAATATCCTCCTTCATCCAATCTTTGTAACATCTTGGTAACACTTGGAGCACTAACATTCATGTATCTTGAAATATCTAATGTAGTTGCATATCCTTTCAATTCTACTAATTCTGAAATTATTTCTAGATAGTCTTCCATTCTTGAACTTGATCTTGTCTTTTCCACTTCATGTGCAGCTTTAATCGAGTCTAATCGCTTGGAATTTTTATTTTTCATCTATTCTTGTATTTATCAATAATCTACTATAATTTAGTGTCTATCGGAATTAGTTATTCTTTGTTGACTTGAGTGTAATCATTGTTGATCTTTGAATCTTAACTATTTTTTTCTAAATTATAGTTAAAATGAATGATCCATTAAAGGCACGACTAGCTAAATTACAAAAATTTTCTGAATCAGCCAAACGTAGGGCTAATCTTTATTCAGATATCGCTAAAATGGATGATAGTAAAACAGCTCGTTCATTAGGTGCCTTACAAAAAGCTCCTGCTCCAGGTAAAAAACTACAAAAAATTGGATTTTTGATGTTATGGATTCCTGAACCTACTGGAGTAACTTGTGCAATAGGTGGACCTATGATAGTTGCTGGAAGATATTTGGATAAAAAATACAATGGCAGTACTATCCGTGATATTGGACATCATACCAAAAATACTATGTCGACTATAAGCGATTTCAGAAATACTGTCAATTAACACACTGAGTTTTTAATAGGATTGTACTAAAATAGAGTATGACCACTAGGGCACAAGCACTGATCCCAATTACTATTGCAGCTGTAATTATTGGATCAATTGGATTGTTAACTTTGCCCAGTGAAATAAAACTTGAACAAGTTGAATTTCCTAGAGGTATGATTAAAGTTGATGAAACTATACTGGAAGTTCAAATAGCTGATACTGAACCAACTCGTGTTCGTGGATTAATGTT
>REGF01000095.1 GCA_003702465.1 Candidatus Nitrosomarinus sp.
AATTATTCCTAAAGTTCCTTCAGAACCAATAATTATTTTATGTGCTTCTTTGTTTGATGTAACTTTTTTAATTTGATAACCTGAGGAATTTTTTGAAGTTTTTGGGATTTTTTTATCATCTATGAGGATGTTTTGAAAAATCTTTTTACTTATTTTTTTATTTTTTGGTAATTGTATTTTTTTTCCATTTCCATCAATGATGGTAACTTCTTTGACATTGTCAATTGTACTTCCATATTTTACACTTCTACTACCACTTGAATTGTTTCCTAACATTCCTCCTAATGAACAAAAGTTACCAATAGAAGGGTTAGGTGGAAAAAATTTCCCTTTTTTTTGTAATTCAATATCTAATTTCCCTTTTAAAATTCCTGAACCAACAATTGCTGATTTTTTATTAATTTTAATGAAATTAATTTTTTTCATATCTATAATGATGCCATGATTTAATGCACTTCCAACTAATCCTGTTCCTGCTCCTCGAACAGTCACAGATGTTTTGTACTTCTTTGCAATTTTAATTGTTTTAATGATGTCTTCTTCATCTGTTGGAATAACAACTATTTGTGGAATTAATTGATATGAACTTGAATCCACAGAATAAAAATTTCTAAAATATTTTTCATTGTGAACTTCTCCTTTAATTTTGGATTCAAGTAATTTTAAAATTGATTTTTTCATTTGAATTTTATAATTTTACTCTATAGTAATCCCATCTTTCTGGATCAAATAGTTGGACAAATTCTGCATCTTCTTTCATTATTCTTGCCCTAACAACATCTCTTAATGCAAAACTGGTCAAATACTTGTATTTCATAGAGTGTGCTTGCATGATGAACATATGTCTCATTTCACTGCCTCCACGCAGTCCCCAATAACCCATTTTTAGTGCTAGAGGCTCTAAAAATACTGTATTTTTCAAGCCAAAATTTTCATCTCTGATTTCTTCACGTAATTGATACTTTTCAAGTGGACCTCCTTTTGAAAATCCAATTATTTCTCCATTACTGTCATTTAATCTCAATGTGTTAACAATTGTGTCTTTATCTTTAATTGACTCTTTGAAATTATCTTTTCCAAATTGTAATGGTTTTGGTAATTCTAAAAAGATGTCATATAATTTCTGAGCGAAATCTGGATCTTCTTGTGAAGTTTTATTTTCAATTGTTGGAACTAGTTTAAGATTTTCATAAGCAAAATCAGCTTGAATGCATACTTCTTGTTCCCTCATTTTCATAAAAGATAATACTGTATCAAAAAAATTCTTTCTCATTTCTTTTGGTAATGTTCTAAGAATTGTTTGTGTCATCAGTGTTTCTTTATTTAGTATATCTTCAAAATATGCAACTGCAGTTCTAATAATTACTGATGGTCTCCATGCAAGTGCATGTGCATTCATTTTTGCCATCTCCATTGCTTTAGTGAAATCCCCTAATGCATAACCACTAATTCTATCTACTACTGATAAATACCATCCAATTTCCATTATGTGTTCTTGTAATGCTACGCTGTTTCTAGTTTTTTCTGATCTTTCAAAACATTTCTTGATTTCTGATTCAGCTGTTTTTTTCATTTCTCCACTCCATGGATATGTTGTTCTGAGAATCAATGCTTTGATAATTTCTAAATCAATATCTGCAGAAGTTAGTAATTCTCTTAATTTCTTATCCATTGAAATAAATTTTAAAACGCTTTCTTCATGTGGTTTGTCGACACTTTTTTGTGGGTCAAAATCATGAAATAACGCTGCAGCAAAAATGGATTTTTTATCTTCTTGTGTAAACTTGATCTTTTTTTGATTTAGTGCAAGTAGTGATACGTATGTAACTTCTAATTCGTGGTTGATATTATGATATCCGTAATAATCTACGCCTAAACCTTGACTATCAAACAAGTCAATTGTATAATCTAACATTTCTACATAACTGTCATTTTCCAAGCCATGTTCTGACATTAAGCTAATTATTTCATTTCTCAACGAATGTGTATTAGCTAGTTCTTGCATAGCTTTTCGATCATAATTTGAGTTTTTAAATATATTCCAAGTATTATTATCAATTTTGTTAAAATGATCGATTATTTTTTCCATTTTTAATCATAAGATTCAATAATTTAGTTTAGAAAATTTCTTCATGTCAGTTGATTCTAATTTATTTGAGAAATTGATGATTTTTTCTAATCAAAACTCCTCTAAATTCACACTTTCTCTTAATGACACTGATTATGATTTAGTTGATGTTTCCATTGAACATTCTTCTGTTCCAGTTAACGAACCTACTACACGTGGTGGTGTATATTTTTCTGAAAAATATGCTTACAAAATGAAAGGTGCTATTAGAGATCTTTCAGTTGTTCCATTACTGACAAAAAAAATGCTTGGACCAAATACTGAATTTGGTGAATTAAAAATTTCTACTTCAATTGAAAGTGATAACAAATCCATTCCCTTGGAAATTTTTACTAATTTAACCAATAGTGTACAAACTCCAGATTCCATACAATTGAGTATGATAATTGTTAAATTGGAATCTCTTTAATTTGCGTTAAAATATCTGTCATACTTTTCTTTTGATTTTTCATCAGATAATACTTCATATGCTTTATTGATTTTTATCATTTCTTCTTCAGAATCCTCTTTGGTTTTATCTGGATGAGTTTTCTTTGCTAATTCTCTAAAACTTTTTTTGATTTCTTCAGCTGATGCATCTCTCTCAATTCCTAGAATTTTATAATAATCAGGTAGGCTTTCATTAGCTAATCCTTCTCTGAATTCTTTTTCTTGTTTAGTATTTCCTCTTTTACCAACTTCCTCATAGTCGTCTCCCCAATCAGAATGATATTTTTCATATGTCCTATCTTTTTTTGATTCATGTTCTTGTTTGTCATATGTTGTCTTTTTTCTTAAAATGATATCTCTAGCTAGAAATAGAAAAATTGCAATTATGGCAATAGAAAATCCTGCAAATAAAATTATTTTTTCATCATCTGATATTTTTAATATTCTTTCAGTTTCACTTTCTTGAGCATTTACCGTTTGTAAGGTTCCAATCATTATTGCAAAAATTATAAAAATTTTAATTTTATTCATTTATCCAAACCTGTATTATTGAAAATAATTATTTGTTCTATTTAGTAGTATATTTTTCTCTAATTTTTTGAAATATTCAAATTTAATAGATATGCAATTTATCC
>REGF01000030.1 GCA_003702465.1 Candidatus Nitrosomarinus sp.
GAATTATTACTGTTGTAGTTTTAACATTTCATGCGGAATCAATCATTATTGGAGAAGTAACATTATACTATCCATCACCAGATCCTCAAAACAACATTGCTGCTCAGCTTACAAATCATATGAGAGAAAATCTAGTTCCTACAGACGTACAACTAATTCAAACTGCACCAGGACAAGCTTTCTTTGCTCAGATGTATGTTTCAGCATTAGTTGGCATGGTAATCGGAATGCCAATAATAATTAAAGAATTTGTAGGATTTATCAAACCAGCTCTAAAAGAAAATGAAATTAACGTTAGTCGAAATATTTCATTACCTGCATTAGGATTATTTATTGGAGGATGTGTATTTTCATATAATTTTGTAATCCCTTACATCTTAGAATTTTTGTACACATATGGAGATTCAGCAGGATTAGTTACTTTCCTAAATGTTATGGAGTTTGTAACTTTTGTATTACAATTTTTGTTAGCATTTGGATTTTCTTTTCAACTTCCATTAATCATGTATGCAATATCAATGTCAGAAATGGTTGGAAAAGACTTTTGGAGAAAAAATGCAAGATATGCCATTGTCATCATCATAATTTTTGGTGCAATCATTACTCCAGATGGAACAGGAGTGACAATGATGTTTGTTGCAGGGCCAATGATTGGATTGTATTTTGCAGGCATGTTATTCATTGAGCGTAAGCAGAGAGAAAAGTTGAACACTTAAATCTGAAATCAGAGAAGTAGGGATATAATGCTTGGAAGTACCGAAATCATAGTTTTAGTTGTTGTAATAGGCGTACTAATTTTTGGTGCTAAAAAAATTCCTGAACTAGCCAAAACATTTGGTAAAGCCAAAGGAGAATTTGAGAAAGGAAAGATCGAAGGAGATAAGGAACTTAAAGATTTCAAAGGTAAATTAGATGAATCTCCTAAAGATAAAGAAGTAAAATCAGATTGATTTTTTGCACAATTTAGTCAGTTCTTCAACCAATTTAGAATAATTTTCAATTAGTTTGGCTCTATCCAATAATTTTGGAACTTTCATCATACCCATTAATTTTAAATCAACATCAATCAGAATTTTTGTCCCATCAGGAATTTCAATAAATTCCTGTCGGATATAACTGCCCTTAGATTTTCCACCTATTACAAAGACTTCATGTAAAACAAAAGGTTTTGAAACATGTTTTGACATTAAAAGAAATTCAACTTCACCAAGGTGAAAATGTTCTTCTACTACAGCAGTATCTCCACGTACAGAACGAATACGTATTGATGGAAAAAATTGAGGGATTAATCTTTCAAATTGTTCATAATTGGAAAATATTGAAAAGACATCGTTTCGTTTGGCATGGACAATTTTTTCTAAAGAAAATTTGGTCAATAGTATTTTAGAAACTACCCCATCGAGGGTATAAATCATGATCAATATCAAACTGATCAAGACATTTTCCTACACCATGATTTACAATATCATCAATTGTTTTTGGTTTTGTATAAAATTCAGTCACAGGTGGCAAAATTACAACATTCAATCTAGCTAATTTCAACATATTTTCCAAATGAATTGCAGACATTGGAGTTTCACGTACCATCAAAATTAGTTTTCTAGATTCTTTAATTGTCACACCTGCTGCTCTTGCAACTAATGTATCATCATAGCCATTTGCAATTGCAGCAAGAGTTTTCATACTACATGGGGCAACAATCATACCATTAATTCTATGAGTTCCACTAGATACACTTGCGGCCATATTTTTTTCATCTGAAACAGATGTTGCCAAAGATTTGACATATTCAGGAGTATGGTCAGTTTCCATTGTAATACATTTTTCACCCCATTTTGATAATACCAAGTGTGTTTCAATGTTTAATTTTTTTAATACCTCAAGCATTCGAATGCCATAAATCACACCAGTACTACCAGTTATTCCAACAATTAATCTCATTGAATATTGTGGAAAACAGTAGTATTTAGAATAGACTCATCATAGAGAATTTTCTTCTCAAAAGTTTGTAAATTTTCCATTTCCTCCAACGAAACTAAATAGTGATCAGATAAAAAGAATGATTTTTCTAAAAATCAAGATTTACGCTTAAGAGCGACTAATCCTATAATTATTCCAATGCCTACAACCCCAATTAGAATATACAAAGATGTTAAATCATCACCAGACTCTTGAGAAGTGAATTTTTCTACATTTTCAAGAGGAGTTTCAGATATACGAATTATCTTGTCATTATTACCATTTGCAGTTAGAAGATACAAATTTCCATCATGATCAATTTGTGCAGTTCTAATTCTGCCAAAATCTCCATCAAAAAATTTTTCTGTACTTATTAGAGAACCATCATCATTAATTTCAACTACCATCAAATGCTCTCCACGAAGAGTTCCTATCAAAAATTTTCCCGAAAAACTGGAGATTTTATCGGAATCATAAAACACCATTCCACTAGGAGCCCATGTTGATTGACCACTATGAATTAGAGGATTTACAAAATTTTCATCTGAAGAATTTCCAACAATATTTGGCCATCCATAATTTTTCCCTTTCAAAATAATATTTACCTCATCATGTCCATATCCCAATTCGCCAGAGGGACCATGTTCAGAGGATACAAACATTCCATTTGTTGACCATGCTAATCCCTGAGGATTACGATGACCATATGAAAATACAGGACTAGATTCAAATGGATTATCTGTAGGAATAGTACCGTCAGGATTAATTCTCAAAATTTTTCCAGCTAAAGATGATAAATCTTGAGACAATCCAGGACTTATTGCATCACCAGTTGATATGTATAATTTTTCATCTGGGCCAAATTGAATTCTTCCACCATCATGCCAAGGCGCTCCAGGGATACCATCAAGAATAATTTGTTTATCTGTCAACACATCATTTTCAACGGTAAAACTGAAAATTTTGTTTTGATAAAATTCAAGTTCCAAATTTGTTTGATAGACATAGATTTTCTTATTTTTTTCAAATTCAGGATGTAATGCTAAGCCCAATGTACCGCCTTCAACAGCCCCACTCTTAGGAAATGTTTGAATTACTTTGGCATCACCAAATTCGGATAATTTCCATATTCTACCATCTCTTTCTGTAAAGTAAATCTCGCCATCAGGTCCAAATACAATTTCCCAAGGATTGTTTAATCCATCAACAATTACATCAGTGTTCAAATCTCCAAATGCAGGTAACATCATTGACAAAAAAGTTATGAAAAAAATCAGGATTATGAATCTCACAATATACTAAAATATTTTTTAGTTAAAATACTATGCAGTAAATACAAAGATAATCTCAATATTTTTTAAAGATGTTTTTTCAAATAGACAAAATATCAATAGTAAATCATGATTTGGTAATGATCGATATGAAATTTGACCTTTTACCTTGAATTTTTTCTTCACAGAGATTAACCCTATGTGTTGTAAGAAAAAATATGTTCGTAGTTTCACAAAGTTTGAAATTTTCTCAAAAAAGATGTGTAGTAATTGTTAACAAAAAGAAACCTAGTTTATTTCAAAAATAATTCTAATTTAATTATAGATTTTCAGAAACATCTGATTCAATGGATTCAGTAGATTCTTTTTCTAATTTTCTTCGTTTAATCCATAAAGAGACGCCACAAATAGCCATAGTTGTTAGTAAAATCACACCAGCCATCTGTAACTCAAACGAATAGAACATGAATTAGATTATCTATCATTTAAAAAAAACATTTTGGTAATGTCCGATCTATTAATTTAGATTTTACATATATTAGATGCCAATATTTAGGCATAGTATGATTAAATCATCTGAAATTAAAAAAATTGTAAATGATTATTCAGATGTAAAAATTGGCGTTCTAGGAAGTCATTCAGCTTTAGAAGTGATGGATGGAGCAAAAGATGAAAATTTTGAAACAAAAGTATTTTGTCAAAAGGGTAGAGAAGGACCATATCAAAGATTTGGCAGAGTTGCAGATGAAATAATTGTATTAAATAAATTCAAAGAAATGGCATCAGCAAAGAATCAGAAGATGTTAAGAGATTCAAATACAATAGTTGTTCCACATAGATCACTTACGGTTTACTTAGGATACAAAACTATTGAAGAGAAATTCAAAGTTCCAATTTTTGGCAACAGAAAATTATTTCAAGCTGAAGAAAGAACAGCAAAAAAAGGACAATACTATCTATTAGAAAAAGCACGAATAAAATATCCAAAATTATTCAAAGATCCAAAACGAATCAATAAACCATCTATTGTTAAGGTTCAAGAAAAAAATAGACCACTAGAAAGAGCATTTTTTACAGTTTCATCATACAAAGACTATAAAGAAAAATCAGAAGAAAAAATCAAACAAGGAGTTATTGCAAGAAAAGATTTAGAAAAAGCAAGTATCGAAGAATTGGCCATTGGAACATACATGAATTTTAATTTCTTTCATACTCCAATTTCAAATCAAGTTGATTTTATTGGAATTGAAAGAAGACTTCAAACAAATATTCATGATTATAATGCACTTCCAGCAAGAGAACAAATGGAGATGGATATAGATTTACAAAACATAGAAGTTGGTCATACTCCTGCAAGTATCAGAGAATCACTACTTGAAAAAGTTCTAAAAATGGGAGATAAATTTGTGGCTGCAGTCAAAAAAGAATACGCTCCAGGCATTATTGGTCCATTTTCACTTCAAAGTGTAATCACTAAAGATTTAGAATTAATTGTCTATGATGTTTCATTAAGAGTTCCCGGAAATCCAATTGTTGCAACAACCAGTCCATATACAAAATATCAATATGGTCAAACATTTGGAGTTGGAAGAAGAATTGCAATGGAAATCAAAAGAGCACAGGAAGAAGATCGTCTTGATGAAATAGTTACATAAAAAAAATTACAAATTATTTATTTTTCCAGTGTGTGTTTTAAAATATTCCTGAAGTGCAACATTTGAACGAACATCTTTGTATGAATCCAACATGACATCCATAATTCTATTAATATGATTTTGTAGTCGTTTAATTCTTTGTTGTGCAATTGGGTGTTGTAAAAGTCTAATTTTATCAAAATGATCAATTCGTGATATTACCATTGTAACTCGATTGATTTCTTCTTGAATATGTTCTAATAATTTTAGTCCATCTTTACTGAAACCAAATCTACCACCATCACTCAACATTATTGTAGGAATTTTTTTGATCATTTCAATTTCCAATCTTTGATATTCCATAAAATTATCCAACATGAAAGAAAATTCATCATGATTTTGAGGTTTGTCCTGTTTTTTATAAAACAAATTATTTTTCAGAGTTCTAGATTCTAGAAATCCCATATAGACAAGCCTATCAATGGATTCAATCACTTCAGATTCATCACCACCACATCTCTCTACAATATCCTTTTGTGAGATCCATTGAGAAGTACAAAATAAAATGTAATCATCATGAATCATAACCAATGTGTTTTCAATGAATCATGTGGATTTCTAATATGTTTAGTTAGAAATTATGTGGATTAATCAAAGAGAAATTTAAAGGCGTAAACCCCATAACTGCAGAACACTTAGAGATTTCCTCTTGTGGTCAAGCGGTGTACGCCTGAGTGCCTTTTTCGTTCTGCGGGGCTACGCAAGTTATTCGTTAGATTTTGTAACTAACGACATCATATTATATACAAACTACAACTATTTAAGATTAATATGAAATAATTTCAATAAATAATGAATATATTCAAAATTATAAATCAAATTATTGGAATAATTCGAAGAAAAACATATTTTCAATCAAAAAAATATGAAATTGTTAATTGGTTAGATTGGAAATATACTGAATACCATTCGTTCTAATTTTGAATGATTAAACGGTTTGACGTTCAAAATGGATTGCTGATACCAATTAACAGTCAAATTCTTTTAGAGATCAATTAAATCAAAATCATGGGGAAAATGATATTCATAAAGGAAATAATCAGTATTGAACAGCAACCAAGATTGTGTCCAACATGTCAAAAAGCAGACAGATTAGAAAAAAACTTGATAAGAGAAGAAAGATCATCAGGAAAAACAATTCTATGTACTCGTTGTGAAGCATTAATTGTAATAACAACTAATAAAATAATTAATCCAGAATTATCATCTATTAAAGATGATACAATAATGTTGAAGGAACCTCATCTAATACGTCAAGTATCAACTTTTAATCATCTAATGTGATTATAAAATTTAGATGAATTCTAATTCCTTTGATTCTACAGATTATCTTATTTTAGCTTCAATAACAAATGGCATTACAAAATATACAAGCATCTTCAAAAATTGTAAAAAAACTAATGCAGGAAAATTTAGAGACCATGTAAATAAATTAGAAAATGAAAATTTAATTACAATAGATAAAAACGATAACTGGTTTACAAGAAATACAAATCCATCAATAATTTTAAAAGAAGATGGAGAAAAATTTGTTAAAGAACATTTAGAAAAAATCAATCAGGAATGGAAAATACATCTAACTAACAACAAGAAATAATAAATTAATTATCAGGTTTAGATAATAATTCTTTAATCATATATCCTCGAACATTTGCAAACTCCCATTCTTTTAGATTTGCAAGACGACATTCTTCTTTAATTATTAGACCAGCAAGCCCATCACTCCAAATATGTCGTTTTACATCATAAACTTCAATAATCTTTCCACGTTTTGAAATTTTGATAGCACCATGACATCGATTTATAATTTTTAATGCTACTTTTTGGTATACTTTTTCAAAATTAGTCATACTAAAATTATTTCACATCATTTCAAAAAGGTTCTGGTTATAATTCAACATCAATATACAGCTAAAAAATTAAAAATAAATGCTGATGATTAATCAAATTTTTAAGCTACACTGACGAGTGAAGAAATTGCCGAATTATGAAGCATTTACAAGTTTAAGATTTGATTAACAATGATCATGACCACAGCCACAACCGTGATCATCACCTTGAAGAGATCTTAATTTTGTAATCATATCATCATGAATTTTAAGTAAATCAGTTACTTGATTTTTTAAACTTTCATCAGTCCAATTTCCCTGTTCTAATGTTCTAACTGTTTCAATAATTTCAAGATCAGTATTTAGAATATTGTCCATTAATTCTTCTTGTTGATTCATAATATATCACAAATACACTAAGAAAAAAACCGTTCGGAAGAAATTATGCTTCCATTTGTTCTTTAAGTAATTTTTTTCTGACCAAGATAGGGATTTTGTAATATGCACCTAAAGCCATTGCATCAGAAGCTCTATGATTTTTTAAAACTAAATCCTTCTTACCTGTAAAGTACAAATTTGCACGTAAGACATCACCACTTTCATAAATTTTGACTTTAACTAGAGATATTTCATTTTGTTCACAAATTTCTTCAATCATTCGGTATATTGATGGAGATTGTTCATCATCAGATTCATCAAAACTAGAGATGTGTTTTGCAACTTCTCCAGAAAAAGCCCTCATATGAAATTCTTTACCATTATCAGCTTTTAGAACTACCATACCTTCTAACGCATATGGATCTACAAATCCAACATAATCAATTTTTACAGAATCATAATCTGGATCAGGAGCTTGATCAATTTCCATGTTTTACGCATGAACTTAGGAGATATTATTTATAAAGATAGCAAAAGTGTTGGATCAAAAATTTTGATTACCATAAAAATAATTTGTTAATTAAATACTACCCCAAATTATTTAAAATCCCGGTATAAGGAAGCTTAATGTCAACAAACCCAGAAAAAGCAGTTTCGTACGTCCTCAGTAAGTATGTAACAGAATACATGGACAAAGATGTTTTGATGTTGGATCTAAAAACACTAACAAGAGAAGCAGCCACAATGTTACGAAATTATGAAACGGATGACATTGTAGTTATAGATGAAAAAAAATTTCCAGTAGGAATTGTTACAGATGAAGATATTCTTAGCAAAGTTAGTGATGCAACAGTTTATGCAGAATCAACTACATTAGAGCAAATTATGTCTAAACCTCTTATTACAATTAACGAAAAATCAACATTGCAAGATGCATTACATATAATGCGGGACAACAATGTCAGAAAACTTCCAGTAGTTTCCAAAAAGAATCAAGTAATGGGTATGATTCTTCAATCAACTATTGCGAACATAATACGAAATGCTACAGCTACTACACCACGACTTTTGAGTCCTCCAGTAAAAGCAGTATTAGGAAACTTAGGATTTGTATTACAGTTTGCAGGGGTGCTATTGCTTGTTCCAGCAGTTATTGCTACACTATTAGAAGATACAGTAACAGCATCAGGAATTTACTTAACTACAGTGTTACTGCTTGTTACAGGTTTCTTTTTAAATTCATATGGCGAAAAATCAAGTCTAAATCTACAACAAGCATCGATACTAGTATTTTCAAGTTTATTTTTACTGTCACTATTTGGAACAATTCCATATCTGTATGTATTCCCAAGTGAAGAAACAAATGTTCAAGTATTTGCAGATGCATTCTTTTCAAGTGCAGCAGGATTTACAACGGGTGGTATTTCATTATTTGATGAGCCTGAAAAACTAACTCAAAGTTTCACCTTTTTTAGAAGTTATACACAATTGGTAGGAGGAATGAGTTTCATCTATTTAGTCATCACAGCATTCTATCCAGAATCAAAGTTACAAGCAATGCGTGGTTTCATTTCTGGTAAAACACTTCACATGAAAGAACTCTTTTTGACCATTACAGTTATTTTTGCAATTTACATTGTAATTGTTGCATTTCTATTATACCTATTTGGAGAAAGAAACATTATCGATAATTTTTCGCTGGCGATGAGTACGTTATCTACAGGAGGTTTTACACCAACATCGACAATTCTTGATGGAATGTTGTGGCAAGAGCACATTGTATTAATGGGTGCAATGATACTTGGAGCTTTACCATTTACTTTCCACTATGCATTTGTAAGAAAGAAATTCTTATCGCCAAAATTAGGAAAAGAAGTATTAGCTTATTTTGGAATTTTGGGTGGAGCCATACTGCTTTTTGCAGGAATTAGTGGATTAGACCCTATGGAGAGTGTGTTCTATTCAGTATCTGCAAGTACAACAGCAGGACTACAAATGGATAGTTTAGCTGGTCTTAACGGAGGTGCACATTCAATTCTAATAATTTTGATGTTTATTGGAGGATGTGGATTTTCAACAGCAGGAGGTCTGAAAATTTTCAGATTGTTCCATCTTAAAGACATTAAATCATTTATTTCAAAAGTTGGAAGATCAAAACTTAGTCATCAAACTAAAAAAGAAATCATTTCCACATTGATAATTCTTGCACTATTTCCAACAATTTCTGCAATTACGGGTGCACATTTAGCAGCAATTGAAAATGTACCATTTCAAGACGCATTTTTTGAAGCAGCAGGAATTATTACAACAGGAGGACTGTCTGCAGGAGTAATTGACAAAGATACTGATCCAGCAACAATGATTGTATTAGGATTTTTAATGATTTTTGGAAGGTTAGAAATCATAGCAATCATCTACATTTTTGTGCCTAGACTAAGTTAAGATAGAATTTAATTTCACAGTAAAATCAAGACATCATGGAACAATCTAGTTTAATTAACAAAGGGAAAAAGATGATTATTCTAGGATTTGTAATAATTGGGGTTTTGTTTGTCTTGTATGGCAGATATCAAGACCCAGAACTAATGACACCTAGTGCAATTGACACAATTCAAAGAATTGCATATGGATTTTACATAACAATGATAGCAGCATTTGGAGCTATAACTCTTGGAATATTTAGATACCATAAAGGGAAAGTTGAAACAAATGGAAAAGATCTTTCATCAATTATTGCATTAGTAACATGGAATTCAAAATCAAGAAAAATCTTTTTATCAACATTTATCGGATACGGAATATTTTTTGCATTGATTTCAGGAACATTAGTTTATCAACCAGAAATTAATTTTACAACACATTACGGAGCAGTGATACCATCAGGCTTTATTGCACCATGTTGTGACGGTCCAGGATACATGCCAAAAATAATAATTTATCTTACTGAACATATTGGCTTACAAATAATTCCAATTAATTTAGTATTACAAATTATTGTTTCATATTTAGTAGGACTTAATGTTTCAATTGCAGTGACTGCATATTCAGTATCTAAAAAAGGTGGAGGAATAAGTACAATCGGTGCTGCAACAGGATTGTTTATTGCATGTCCAACATGTGCTGGAACATTTTTATCAATCTTTATTGGAACAGCAAGTGGAATTGCATTATCAGTGGCACTTTCACAAATGCAAACTTTTTTGATTGGAATTTCAATTCCAATATTAATTGTGACACCATATCTAATGGCAAAAAAATTACGAAATACTGATGGAAGTTGTAAAATAAATTTTAAGAACTAAATGCCTTAACTTCTGGAATTTTATAATTTCCAATATCATACCCATCTCTTCGAAGAAATTTCAATGATAATTTGTAAATTAATTCATCATGATCGACGACATCCAAGATTTCAGTCCATAGAATTTTTTTATTATTTTTAATATTTTCTTTAAATTGAGGAATTAAAGATTCAGCAATTGCTTTACACTCCTCCATAGTTTTTCCGTTTTTATAAGCACGAACTCTACGGTCACATGAATCCATAGAATTGATTAATGAAAATACCAAATAAACCTAATTTGAAAAGATGGTATCAAATACTGGAGGTAAACAGAATAAGAAATGGCAATTGATTCTGCAAAAGAATATGTTGATTTTTTTATCAATTTGAACATGGGTAATGAAGTTAGTTTATTGAGTTTTGCAAATAATGAAAAAATGGTATTAAAACAAAAATTAAAAAATAAAATTAATCAAAAAGAACCTATTGAAAAAGCAATTAGTAGTTTAGAAATAATTATCAAGGAAATTTCCGAGAAGGGAGAAGCACAAGTTTTAGCCAAATATCAGAAAGTAGATGAGAAAGATAATGGATGAAAAATCAGAAATTATTAAAACAGAAATTATTAGAATTTTAAATGAAAGTGGCAAAATACGAGGTAATGAATTAGCAAAACGAGTTATAGAAAAAGTAGGTAATGAAAAAATAGTATTTAGAGAAATTAGCGAATTAGTTGAAAAAGGAGAAATAGAAAAAACAGTTCATAGCAGATCATATATTGAATACGAATTAATTGATTTGAGTGAATCAGTAAATACACAGTTAAAAAATTTGCATAATGAAATAAATCTAATTTTTGAGGAAATTAAAAAATTCCAAAATAGTAAAGATGAAAATTTTTCATATCATGAACGATTAAGAAATACAATTCATTTGATACAAATCATACAATCTGCAGAAAGCATAATGAAATTATTATCATATTATTCCACATTTAAAAAAGACAAAATGTTTTCACAAATTAAAAGAAAAATTAATGATTGTTGGGATGCCTTAATGAACAGTATCATACATCAACCAGAAGTAGATTTTTTGAATGAAGTAATTACTAACTTACATGTTGGAAAGAAAAATCAAAATAATTTTAATTAAAATTTTTTAATCTATCTAAAACTATCTTAAAAATGGAATCATTATCCAATAATACATAAGGTAAATCATTTTCTTCACAAGCTTCACCACTTTCAGTATCACGTGTAACTAAAATCATATTATTTTCTTTAGCATAATTAATTACAGAATAATCAGTTTTTAATTTATAACCAGCCATACGTAATTTTTTAACACTAAATGCATCAAAACCTAATTCTTTTAGTTTTTCATCCCAACCATCATCCATTTCATCAATCAAAATTTTCATATTACTATGAAATCAGTTTACAATATTAAGCAATTCAATCTCATTCAACTACAAAAACTCTTTTCTTTCCAACTAAACAATTTCTAAAAATATGGCCAGTTTGAATACGATGAGAATTAAATTAATTCACAATAATAGTTCCGACCTGCCAAGTATGTAGCATACAATAGTATGGATATTCACCCGAAGAAATTGGAGTCCATTCAAATGAATCTCCTGACATTAGTACACCTGTATCAAATACACCATCTGGATTTGGAGTAAACCCATCAACAGTTCCTGATGTAAATGTGTGAACTCCTGTTGAATCAGTATTAGTTAGGATAATTTTGTCACCAACATTTGCTGAAAGATAAACTGGAGTATAACATCCATCTCCTCCCATCAAGACTGCACAATCTGTGGAATATCCAGATTTTTCTACTGTACCTATGGTCCTAGTAGTAGTTGAAGCAAGATCAGTTTGACTTGAGGATATGTTACTAGAAGATGAATGACTTGAAGTGGATTGTTCTGCAATTCCTGCAACATAACCATCATCATAAGCATTTTTCAAATCAGATTCAATTGAATTCTTTAAACTTGAAATTTCAGACTCTAAACTTGCAACTTTATTTTCTAATTGGACAATATCGGTGGTATAGAAAGTTGCAGTGTAGTAAGTAAAGTAAATAGTTGTAGTAGCACTACCAACAAGGACCAATATCAATACAACATACAATAATTTCATGTGATTACTTAATCAAAGAAGTTTCAAAATAAAAAAGACACTCCAGCCTAAAATCACACATGACGATCTAATACTTGTTTTTTAAAATCAAAAATAATTTCAAATGGTTAAAGGATAGTGGTAGTTAACTCTGTGAATGTGAAATCTATGATTGATTAAGATTTAGTTGTTAAAAGATGACAATGAGATTTATGATGAATTTCATTAATGATATCATCAAAAAGGGTTATTTCTTCTATGGATAATTTTGGATAGTCAACAATTAACAAATCAATTTTATGTTCTTTAACATAATCAATTACCCAATGTGAAATATTCTCCGTTAATGCTAATTTTGTCTTAATTGAAACGCCTTGTTTTTGAGCAATCCCTTTCCAGTTTTCTAATTCCTTTTTTAATTTGGTAGTCTGATTTTGTGTTAATTTTTTGTCAGATTTTGTTTCAAAAAAATAAAATTTTGGCGGAGTTTTGTACATACATTCTACCACTGTTAATTCTGAATCAAATTTTTTAGCCATTTCAAGACCAAGTTCAAAGGATTTCTTAGTGTGTGTAGGAGTAATAATTGCAACAGCTACTTTACGAAATGGCATATTTTTAGTTCACAACAATTGTAAATTAATATCATTCTATTTCACCTGGATCAAATTTAAAATACGTCTATTCCATGACGTATTACATGAAATATACGTATAATGCAACATGTTTGGAATTGAATACAACATTAGTATAGTACGCACATTTTGAAAATAAATTTAATGAATTTAGTTAAAAAAGAATTTTTTCAGCTAAACAATTAGAAAAATTTTACATTGGATATGTAATAATTATTTTTTAACTACAGATCATGTCAAAAATAGAAGCATATGACATCAAAGCAAGAAAAAAAGTAACCATGAACAATCCAAAACCATATCTAATGAAAAACGGTTCATGGGCATTGAAAGGAACTAGTTCAGAAACAGGAATTTCACTATTTAGAATAGTGGGTAGAAATAAACCAAAAATTTCTCAATCCCGATTTGAATCATTCAAAAATTTGTTTGTAAGCAGACAATGTGAATGTGAAA
>REGF01000096.1 GCA_003702465.1 Candidatus Nitrosomarinus sp.
TGCACCTAACCAATCTAACATCATTTTAATCGAAAGTAAAAATGATGAAGGATTAGCAATATTTTGTCCAGCAATATCAAATGCTGCACCATGAACAGGTTCAAACAAAGCAAAATTATCACCAAGATTTGCAGCAGGTGCCATTCCCAAACCACCAACCACTTGGGAGGATTC
Source organism: Candidatus Nitrosomarinus sp. (assembly GCA_003702465.1). Taxonomy (GTDB): domain Archaea; phylum Thermoproteota; class Nitrososphaeria; order Nitrososphaerales; family Nitrosopumilaceae; genus Nitrosopumilus. The sequence continues at coordinate 175 of REGF01000096.1, forward strand.
ATCAGACAAAATATCTCCAAAAAGATTTGTGGTAACTACAACATCAAATTTTTCAGGTTGACGAATTAAATTCATTGCACATGCGTCAACATACATTTCTTCAAATTCAATTTCAGGATAATCTTTTGAAACTTCAATGCATGCTTTTGCAAATAATCCATCAGTAACACGCATTACATTTGATTTATGAACACAAGTAACTTTTTTCATAGAATTGCGTTGTTTTGCAGTTTCAAAAGCATATTTTGCAATTCTTTTTGAGGCATCTTCAGAAATTATTCTTAATGCAACTGCAGAATCACCTAAACTGAATTCTTTTCCAGTGTAAAGATCCTCAGTATTTTCACGAACTATTACCATATCAATATCATCGCGCAATGCAGGCATGTGAGGATATGATTTTGAAGGTCGAATGTTTGCATAAAGGTCAAGCATTCTTCTTAATACAACAATTACATCAGCAGCACTCTCACCTACAGGAGCTTTTAGGCATACATCAGAATTTTTGATAGTTTCAACAACATCATCAGGTAATGCTTTTCCAGTTTGTTCTAATGCCTTGTCTCCAGCAATTAATTTTGAAATTTCAAATTCAATTCCATATTTTTCCTGAATGGTGTTTAATACAGAAATTGCAGATTCAGATAATTCAGGACCAATTCCATCTCCAGTAATTAATGAAATCTTATACATTATACCACATCAATAATTAAATTCAGTTTAACTGTTTTTCCTTAAGCATATTTTTGAGCATAATTCTATTGATGCCATCAATGACAGCTTTTACACTAGTTGTTACAATGTCTTCTCCGACAGATTTTGCAGAAACAGAATTTCCTTGAGGATCCTCAACAGTAATTGTAACTTCACATAATGCTGTTGCACCGCCAGAAATAGATGCCAATCTATAGTCAGTAATTTTTAATTCTGAAACTTTACCAGTAATTTTTTGAATTGCATTTAATGCAGCATCAACTGGACCTACACCATAATCAGTTCCAATAAAATCTTCACCGTCAATATTTAATTTGACAAAGGCATATGGCATAATTCCGACTCCAGTAGATACGGAAAATGCAGACAATTGTACAATTCGTTTAATTCCTTTTTCACCTAAAACATCACTTGCAATAGATAGTAATTCTACATCAGTAATTTGTTGACCTTGATCACCTAACACTTTAATTTTTTCAAGAATTTGTTTAGATTGGTCTTCAGTAGTCTTTACTCCAAATTCTTCAAGCATGGCATTCATTCCATGAATTCCAGCATGTTTTCCTATTCTGAGTTGACGTTTTCTTCCAACTAATTCTGGACTAATTGGTTCGTAAGTAAGAGGATTGTTCAAAACACCATGAGTATGAATGCCAGATTCATGACCAAATGCATTATCACCAACAATTGCCTTGTTTGGTTGAACTTTGATTCCAACTATTTTTGAAATATATCTTGAAGTATCATAAATTAATTCAGATTTGATGTTGGTCTCATATTTTTGGTCTTGTGGAAGACATTGTAATGCCATAGAAAATTCTTCTAATGAAGCATTACCTGCACGTTCTCCAATACCATTTATTGTTACATGTGCACATGCAGCACCAACATGAATTCCAGATAAAGCATTAGCTACTGCCAATCCAAAATCATTGTGACAATGAACACTAACTGGAAGTTGTGTAGCAGCAATTGCATCTTTTGTTATCTCAGCAATATATTCAGGAGTAGAATATCCTACAGTGTCAGGGATATCAATTCTGTCAGCTCCGGCTTTTGCTACATCGCCAAAAACTTGTTTTAAGAAATCCCTATCAGTTCTAGTTGCATCTTCAGCTGAAAATTCAACTTGCAATCCACGGGATTTACCATACTCAACTGCTTCAATTGCTTTTTCAAGAGCTTGTTCTCTTGTCATTTGAAGTTTGTATTTTAAGTGAATATCAGAAGTTGCGATAAATGTATGCACATAGTTTAATCCAGCATCAACTGCAGCATCAATATCACCCTTGATAGTTCTTGTCAATCCTGCAATTTCACAAGACAATCCTTCACTTGTAATCATCTTTACTGCTTTAGATTCACCTTCTGAAATTACTGGAAAACCAGCTTCTATAGCATCTACTCCTAGTTTATCTAATTTTTTTGCAATAGATAATTTCTGATCAGGAGATAAAGAAACACCAACAGTTTGTTCTCCATCTCTTAATGTTGTATCAAAAATTCTTACTTTCAAGCTCCGCTCCTTTGCAAAGCAGTAACACCAGTTCTTGCAATATCAATTATTCCAAATTGTTTTGCCAATTCTTCAAATGCCTTTATTTGATCTGGTGTAGAAGTCAATTCAACCATTATTGAATCCTTTTTCACATCATGTACTTTTCCACCATATGCATTTGCTAATTTGTTTACTTCCATGCTATCATTAGCATTACTTAGTTTTAACTTAAAAATACATAGTTCACGAAAAACTGTTTTGTGCTCATCTAATTGTTTTACTTCAACTGTATCAATCATTTTATCGAGTTGTTTGACAATCTGAGTGATTTGTTTTTCATCACCATATGAGGTAATAGTCATTCTAGAATAATTTGGATTATCAGTTATTCCTACAGAAATACTATCAATATTGAAGTTTCTTGATCTAAACATGTGTGTGACCTTAAACAAGATACCAGGTTTGTTTTCAACTAAAACAGAAAGAATTGCCCACATGATTATCACTAAGAAGGTAAAATCATATCCGATAACGAAGTTCCTGGAGCAACAAATGGCAATACATCTTCTTCAGGATCAATTGGGATGTCAATTACAGTTGCAACATCACTGCTTATTGCAGATTTAATTGCCTTATCTAATTCATCCATTGATTGTGCTCTAATTCCTTGAGCTCCATAAGATTCTGCTAATTTAACATAATCAGGACATCCACCTTGGTCCACACC
>REGF01000097.1 GCA_003702465.1 Candidatus Nitrosomarinus sp.
GTCGAAAACCTTTAGGATCTCTTGCAGCATATACAGAATTATCATCAGAAATAAAAGTAAAACAATATGAACCAACCATCTCATTTTTTAAAATTGAAAGTGCTTTTCCCATTTCCCCATTTTCAGAAATTAATGAAACCAGTCTTTCTGCAGCTACCAAAGTATCACTTGCACTTTGAGGAGTAAAAGAACATCCTCCAACTAAATTTGATAGTTCTTGGGCATTTGCAATTGTTCCGTTATGTGCAACACAAAGATCTTTTACCTTCAATGGTTGTGCATTAGCTAATGTACTTGTACCCATTGTAGAATATCTCACATGACCAATCACACAAGGTGATGCATATTCTTGGGCTATTTTTTTAAATTCTGATGATGAATGAGAAACTAGACCAACTTTTTTGAATGGCGGTTTGTTTGGTACTGCAAATCCCCAAGCTTCTTGTCCTCTATGTTGTAAAGCACGCAATGCATCAAAAACCATAGGAACGACATTCTTACCAGTTAGACTGTAAATTCCAACTACTCCACAATTTTCTTTGACTTTAGGCACGCAATACCATCTCCCTTAACGAATTAAACCAAGTCTTTTGTGCTTTATCAACGCTTAGATCAATGACAGGTTTAGAATCCATAGTAAATTGAATTGAATCTCCAATAAATTCACCAATTACTGAATAAGAGACATTATGTTTTTTGAGTACTTCTTCTAGTCTTTGCAGATTTTTGTTTTCAAAAGTTAGAACATATCTAGAATGGCTTTCTGAGAATAAAATTTTATCAGAATCTAATTTCTCGCCAGGAATTTTTTCTAAAGAAACATTACAGCCAATTTGATTTGTCATACAAAGTTCAGATAATGCAACTGCCAGTCCACCTTTAGAACAATCATGTGCAGATTTTATTAGTTCATTTTCAATTATTTCTAAAACTGAATTCATATTTTTCTTTGATTCATCAAAATTAACTGCTGGGCATTTACCTCCAACAAATTTGTGAATATATTCAGAATATTCTGAACCACCTAATTCGTCTTTAGTATTTCCAATTATGACAATAGAATCACCAGAATTTATTTTTTGAATTTTCAATGGTTTTTTATCTATCAAACCAATTACACCAATTACAGGAGTTGGTTTGATTGGACCATCAGAGGTTTCATTGTACAAACTTACTTTACCACCAACACATGGAATTTCAAAGTGTTTTGCAAAATCAGTTAATCCTTTTAGTGATTCTAAAAAGGTCCAAAAGATTTCAGGATCATTTGGATTTCCAAATTGAAGATGGTCTAGCATTCCAATTGGTTTTGCTCCAGTACAGACAACATTTCTACATGCTTCTTCAAAGCATCCAATTGCACCTTCTCGTGGATTAATGTAACATTGTTTTGGATTACCATCAATCTTAATTGAAAGAGATTTTCCATTATCTAGCCTCAAAACAGATGCATCATGGCCAGGTTTTGTTACTGTTCTAATTCCCACCTCATGATCATATTGACCGTAAACCCATATCTTGCTTGCAATGTTAGCTGAAGCAAGTAATTTCATCAAAGTATCTGAATAATCAGATAGTTGTGGGAAAGATTTTGGTGTTTCAAGATTTTCAAGATAAGCAGGTTTTCTTGAAGGTAAATCAAGTAAAGTAGCATTTGCAACAATATCTGTAGAAATATTTGCAATTGAAGTTTCACCTTTCTTTACATGCATTTTATTGTCAAAGGTCACATGTCCAATTACAGAACATTCAATTCTAAATTTTTCACAAATTTTTTGTAATTTAATTAGTTTTTCAGTATCAGTGACAATTAACATTCTTTCTTGTGACTCTGAAATCATTATTTCATCTGAATGCATGTCAGATTCACGGGTGTGGACTTTTTCTACATCCATTTCAATTCCAATATCTAAAGCATCAGCAGTTTCAGACACTGCACAAGATAAACCACCACCACCAAGATCTTTCATTGCATGAATGAGTTGTTCGTTACGTGCTTCCAAAATTGCTTCAATGATTAATTTTTCAATGAAAGGATCTGGGATTTGTACAGCTGATCTATCCTCAGTTTCTAAAGAATCAGATGCAAATTGAGAACCACCTATTCCATCTCTTCCAGTGGCACCACCTAAGAGAACCACAACGTCACCTTTTTTTGCATGATTTTTAATTAGATTTTCTTTTTTACCAAATCCGATTGCAGCAACATCTACCATTGCATAATTTTTGTAGCACTCATCAAATTCAACTTCACCACCAACAGTTGGGATACCTAAACAATTTCCATAATCAGCAATTCCAGTTACTGCATTTTTGAAAAGCCATTTTGCATGTTGGTCATTTTCAATATTTCCAAAACGTAATCCATCAAGAAGAGCAATTGGACGTGTGCCTGCAGATAAAATATCTCTAATTACTCCACCAACACCAGTGGCTGCACCACCATATGGTTCAACAGCTGAAGGATGGTTATGACTTTCAATGTGAGCTGTTACTACATAGCCATCACCCACATCTAAAACACCAGAGTCGTATCCTTTTTCATTAATTACTAATGGACCATCCATTGGTAACATTTTGAGATGTTTTTTTGAAGATTTGTAAGAACAATGTTCAGACCATTCTGCTGCAACAATTTGTAATTCAGTGGATGTAGGTTCACGACCAATTTTTGTTTTGAGTTCTTCTAATTCACGAGATTCTAAACTCAATTTTCAACTCCTGCTTTTTTCAATAAAGATTCAAAAATCAATGTTGATGGTTTGTTATCTTGAGGATTGATTTCGGATTCTACAGCCCTCTCAGGATGGGGCATCATACCAACAACATTTCCATCTTCATTACAAACACCAGCAATTTGATTTAATGAGCCATTTACAACTTGATCATATTTGAAAACAATCTGATTGTTTTCTTCAAGTTTTTTTAACGTGTCATCATCAACATAATAACGTCCTTCACCATTTGCAATAGGAATAGGAATTTTTTGATTTAATTCAAATTGATTTGTAAATGGAGTTTTATTGTTTTCAACAATCAGATTTGTCCATTCGCACATAAAATTTAGAGAATCATTTTTTAACAAAACACCTGGCAACAATCCAGATTCTA
>REGF01000031.1:0-8726 GCA_003702465.1 Candidatus Nitrosomarinus sp.
AGAAAACGCCAAGGCCAAAAAGAAGCTGAACAAAAACAACGAATCAGAAATTACAAAAAGAAACAACAAGAAAATTCCAAGAAAAAGAAACCAAAAAAATATTAACAAATTCTCCATGTTGAATCTATTTCAAAACGACTATTTTCTAAATACTAAAAATCATTAAAATTAATTACATTCCATTAATTAGATATCTTATGACTATATTATCTTCAGAAATCAAACATTTTTTGAATTCTCAAAAATTAGGTTATGTTGCAACTGTTACATCTGATGGAAAACCCAATATCTCTCCAAAAGGAACTATCATACCATGGACTTCTGATCTTCTTGCATTTGCAAATATTCGTTCTCCTGACACTATGAATAATTTAAAAAATAATCCTCTTTTGGAAATTAATGTAATTGATCCGTTAACCAGAAAAGGATACTTGTTTTCAGGAACTGGAAAAATAATTGAAGATACTCCTTTGTATGATGAAATTCTTGCTTATTATCGAACAAATGGAATTGAAAGTCCGATTAGTTCTATTGTTATTGTTGATGTTTCATCTGTATCTGAAGTAACTTCACCTCTATATGATATGGGTAAATCTGAAACTGAAATTAAATTGAAATGGAAGAAATATTTCAATGATTCATAATCTAATCTTTCTCAGATTTTATTTTCATTAATTCTTGTCTAGTTTTTTTATGTGCTTCTCTTTCTTCCTCTAAAAGTCCTTGAATTTGTTCTAATTCTTTTTGTGCTGTATTTAATTTTGTTTTTAATGAACCTACTACTATGCTAGCTGCTTCAATTACTCCTGCATTTGCTTTTTCTGTAGAAGAATTATTTTTAATTTCTTTTTTTTCTTTTGGTGTTAAAATACTAGTGTCTTGAAATTTATCTTTTTTATCTAGTTCTTCTTTTGCATTATACAATCTTGAATTTGCTTCGTCTAATTCTTTTCCAACTTCTATTTGCTGCTTTCTTAATCCATGTAATGTGCTTTGTTCTTTAGTAATTTCATTTTTAATTTCTTTTTGTTCTTTAACCATTTGTTCTAATTCTTCTTTCACTTTTTTGAATTCTTTTTCAGTTTTATTGAATTCGTTAATTGATTTTGTATCTTTGATTTGTTGAGCATTTTTTATTTTTTCTCTAATTTCTCTATATTCTCTTTGCACAACATCTAATTCCATTTTCTTTTGGTTGAATTCTTTTTTCACCATCATGAGATTAGTAACTGTAGAGTCATATTCTTCTTTTACAGTTTGAATTTTTTCAGTAACTTTAGTTATTTCTTCTTGTTTGGTTCTAAATTCAGTTTGAAGTTTTTCTACTTCTGTTTCTAATTCTTCTTTTAAAATTGATTCATCGTTATTTTCATTTTTTATTTCCTTTTTTTTACTAAAAAACCCCATTTTCTTATCACATATGTCCCATTAGATGAATATTTCTTTATTGCCGTTTGACTCTGTTTCTAACAAATTTTAGATAAAATCCAATTCCTCCAATAATTATTCCTCCTATCCATACTATTACGCTCATACTTTTTGGAATAATTGCTTCTTGTGGACCTACAATTAGCATTAATGCTCCTAAAATGATTAGTGCAAATCCTCCACTGTTTTTACTTTTATTGTGATCTCCGTGAACCATTGTTAAACATACTCTGCTAGTGTTTTGGCAACTTGCTTTCTTCCAATATCTGTGATAAATGGCCCAATCTTTGGTCCACGTGAAGTTCCTAAAATTATTTGATATAATATTTTAAAGAAATCTTTTGGTTTGACATCATTTCCTTTAGCTATTTGATATATTGTATTTTGTATGTCTTCTGGTTCTTCATCTTTTTCTAATTCTGTTATAAGTAATGATAATGCTTTTTTAGAAATTGCATCTATCTCTACTTCAATTTTTTCTTGTTCATCAAACTCATCAGAATAATTGCCTGCAATTTCAATTAACTTCTCTACTTCTTGATTCCCTTCTTCTTTAATTACTCCATAATCAATTAATTTTTTCATTACTCTTTCATTTCTATTCTCTTTGAAAATTTTTGTTAATTCTACTAATAATCTATAATTGATATGAATGCTAGATTGTTTTGGTGGATTTAGTAAATTGACATATTCGTACAGTCCTTTTAATCTGGTTAATTTTGCTTGATTGTCTACCTTAATTCTTCCAAAGTATGTATCTTCAAGTTCATTATATTCATTCATCAAACCTGGAATGTCATCAAATCCTAATTCTCTTGCACCTGTAATTCTTTTGTACAATAATAACAAAATTGATTTTGAACTTCCAAATTCTAACCATTTCTGTGCAGTGATTACATTACCTAATGATTTTGAAATTTTCTTTCCTCCTTTATCTAAAAACATCTCATATTTTACGTGATGTGGATGTGGGAATTGTAATATGTCATCTGCTACCCAGTCATTTACTTTGACTGAATCCATGATGTCTTTTCCATATGCTTCAAATCTAATGTCAAATGCTGCCCATCTTGCTGCAAATTCTACTTTCCATGCTAATTTTCCTAAATCTTTTGTAATGTCTGCTTCTCCTTGATGACCACAACCTTTGATCATTTTTGAACCAATTTCTGTATCGTGGCAATTGTATTTGACAATTTTTTGATCTGATAAATACTCTGTAGCTTCTGCTGTGTATAGTCGATTACATTCTTTACAAACTGGAAAATATGGGAGATATTTTTGATATTTTTCTTGTCCTACTAATTCTGAAATCTTATTTCCAATTTTTGTACTGTTTTCTAATATTGTATGTATTTGATTTTTTAGAAGTCCTTGTTTGTAGGTCTCTTTTGCTCTTCTAAATTCATATTTTATTCCAACTTTGTCTAATCCGTCTAAAAGAATACTGCTCATATGCATTCCGTATGAATCATGACATCCATAAGGATCTGGAATGAGTGAAACTGGTTTTCCTAAATGTTCTTCTAAACCAAATTCTTGCATTCCCTCTGGAATTTTTCTTAATCCATCTAGGTCATCTGAATATGCAATTAGTTCTGATTTGTATCCTAAATTTTCTAATGCTAGCTTAACTCCATATGCTCTAACTGCATCTCCTAAACTACCTATGTGTGGAATTCCTGATGCACCTAACCCACTTTCTACATTTATTACATCTAAACTTCTTCCAAGTTTTTTCTCACGTTCAAGTAATTCTGAAGCTAGCTTGTCTATCCATGTTCCTTTGCCGATAATTTTTTCTTCTGACATTTCTTTTCACTAATTCAATATTTTGGACATGTATGGCCCATATAACGAATACCCTAATTTCTGATAATATTCTCTAGTACCTACAGCACTAATTACTAGTATGTTTTTTGCATCAAATTCTTCTTTTGATATTTTTTCAGCCTCTTTCATCAAATTCTTACCTAATCCTGAATGTTGAATTTCATCTGTTTCTTTTTCTCCTAATTTCAAAGATTTTCCATATACGTGAATCTCTCTTACTATGCAAGTATTTTCATCAATTTCATCTCTGTGGGCATCACTACTTGGTTTTCTTAATCTTAAAAATCCATAAATTGATTCATTTTTGTCTTCATATGATAGGAAAATTTCTTTTCCGTCTGATGAATCATAATCAATTCTTTTTAATTTGATTTCTTCACTATCTATTTTTTTATCTGTTAATCCTGCTTCTCTACATCTAATACATTTACATGATAATCCTTGTTTTGCAAGATTTTGATGCACAATTTGTCTGAGGTTTCCTGATTTTGGACCTGCTATGATTTCTTTTGGTGAAATTTCTCTTTGAACCCTCATAATTCTAACCCATTTTGGAATGTCTTTTTTTGCTTCTGTAAGCACTTTGATCATTTCTTCATCTGAGTATGGTGTGTACTTTCCTTGTTTGTATTCTTCATACAGTGGTGTATTTTCAATAACAAGAGATGGATAAATTTTCAACATATCTGGTCGTAACTGTGGATCTGAAAATAATTTTTTAAAATCTGCAATATCTTCTTCTGGTGTCATTGTGGGTAATCCTGGCATCATATGTGCCACAATTTTATATCCTGCATCTTTTGAAATCTGAAATGATTCTGTTACATCATTGTAATTGTGTCCTCTGTTGGTAATTTTGTAAACTCTTTCTTGTAATGACTGAACTCCTATCTCGACTCTTGTAACTCCATAACTTAACATCAAATCTACATGTTCTTTTTTACAATAATCTGGTTTAGTTTCAATTGTAAATCCAACATTTCGTATTTCTGCATGTTCATTATTTGATTTGGCTTCCTCTAAAGTTTTTGAATCTATTCCGTTTTGTGCATCGTAACATGATTTGATAAAATCTCTTTGGTAATCTTTAGGCATGAATAGAAATGTTCCTCCTACAATTACTAATTCCATTTTTGATGGATCATGACCAAATGCAATTAATTTTTCAATTTTTGATGTGATTTGTAATTTTGGATCAAATTCATTTTCAATTGCATTTAATGATGATGGTTCTTTTCCTGTATAGCTATTTGGAGAATTAAACTCAATTCCTCCTGGACAATATGTACATCTCCCATGAGGACATGCATATGGTTTTGGCATTAATGCTACTACTGATACTCCTGATGCTGTTTTTGCTGGTTTTCTTATCAACACTCTTTTTAATTTATCAAAATCTGAATTGTTTGCCATTGATAATATTTCATAATTTTTTGGAATTCTTTCTAATGCATATTTTGTACATATTTTGATAATTTCTTCTTTTACTTGCTTTTTTGTTGGTTGATTTATCGTTAATAGATTCTTTGTAATTTCAGAACAAGCTTTGCTTAAGACTGGATCTAATTTATTCATGATATTTGATTGTGTGTCTCTGTTAAAATTTATTCTGATTTTTGCTCAACTGTTTTATTTGGTTCATTATTGTCGTTTCTTTGCTCTTTTCTGTATTCCATTTTCAACCAAATTGGTGTAATGATTGTCGTTACTGCTACCATAATTACAATTGTAGAATATACTTCTGATGATAGAACTCCTGCTGTTACTCCTACTCCTGCTACAATTAATCCTACTTCTCCTCTGGAAATCATTCCAATTCCTACTCTCAATCCTTGTGCCTTACTTTTCAAAAACAACATTGCTGGCAATCCACATCCAAATAATTTAGTTACAACAGCTACTGCTATCACTACTCCACTTAACATCAAAATGTTGATATCCACTGCTCTAAGATCTACTTGTGCTCCAATTATTGCAAAGAATAATGGTGCAAAAATTAATCCAATCTTTCCAATGAAATTTTCCACTTTTTCAAATACTTTTGTTGTTGAAAGCGCCATTCCTACTGCAAATGCTCCTACAATCGGTGACAATCCTATTGATCCTGCAAGTGCTGCAGCTCCAAAGAACGACGCAGTAGCTATGCCCTCTACACTTCCCTTTGCTTTCCATAATCTTGGTGTGATTACTTTTGGAATCACTATGACTGCAACAACTAACATTACGGCAAAGAATCCTAATACTTTCAGAATTGTAATTACTACTTCAGTAATGTCTATGCCTTCTACTCCTGCATCTGAACCAGTAATTGATATTACTACAGATAGAACTGCAATTGCTAAAATATCGTCTACTACCGCCGCTCCTATAATCAATCTGGCTTCTGGTGTTTTGATTTTTCCAAATTCATTTAACACTTGAATTGAAATTGCAATACTTGTCGCCGTAAGCGCCGTAGCAATCAACATTGATTCTAACGCTTCAAATCCAAATATTCCGAATACTGCAAGACCTGCAAAAAATGGAACAACTACTCCTAATGTTCCAACAGTAAACGACGCTTTACCTCCTTTAAGGAATTCTTTTGGTGTCATTTCTAATCCTGCCATAAACAAAATTACAATTGCACCCATTTCTCCTAAAATTTTGATTTCATCGTTAATGTGTAGAAGTTGTTTCCCATCAATTATGAAAAATTGACCTAATGCAAATGGACCTACAATCATTCCTGCAAGTAGTTCTCCTAATACAATTGGTAGTTTCAATCTGAGGAAAAGTTCTGCCATTAATTTGGCAGCAAATAGAAGTATTCCTACTCCGATGATTGTTTCAATAAAGTGTGCTTCTGCTGCCATCTTTTCCTAATATTTGATGAAAAATCTGTCATATAAGGTGATATCGAGTCGAAAATTATTTTGCTATTGTAAAATTAAGTAATTTTTGCTGAATTTACTGTGACTCCTTTCTTTGCAACAATTTGTCCAATTTCCTGACTTGCGATCTTATGTTTTTTGAAAATTGATATTATTTTTGTTGATTGTGATTTTGGAGCTACTACACAAAATCCTACTCCCATATTGAATGTCTTGTACATTTCTTCAGGTTTCACTCCTTGTTCCTCAATTAAACCCATAATTGGTGGAATTTTTGGTAGTGAATCTATTTCATATCCTATGTTTTTCAGGCGTAATAATTTAGTAAATGCTCCTCCTGTGATATGTGCTAAACCGTTTATCTTACATTTTTGAACCATTTCTAAAACTGGATTGGTATAGATCTCTGTTGGTTTGAGTAATGCATCTCCGATAATTCCTACTCCTTTAACTTTGTCTTTAATTGAATATTTGTTCAACAATGCTTTTCTTGCAAGTGAATAACCGTTAGAATGTATTCCTGTACTATTTGCTCCAATAATTACATCTCCTGATTTAATTTTATTTCCTAAAACAAGTTCTTTTTTCTCTACTAATCCTACTACCATCCCTGCTAAATCAAATGCAAATCCTTTCCCTTCTATTACGTCTGGCATGATTGCTGTTTCTCCCCCTACTATTGGCATCGAAGATTTTTTTGCACCTGTAACTAAACCTTCTACAATTTTTTTGAATATTGGGACATCATTTTTGTTTGCAGCAATATAATCTACAAAAGAAATTGGTGTTGCTCCAATACAAATTATATCGTTAACATTCATTGCAACACAATCAATTCCTATCGTGTTGTATTTTTTCATCATGTTTGCAATTACTACTTTAGTTCCAACTCCATCTGTATGAGTTGCTAGCATTTTACCTCCAGGGATTTCTACAATTCCTGCATAATGTCCAAATCCATGAGCTATCTTTGCTTTTTTCTGGAGTTTATGAGTTGATGTAATTAATTTGCCAATTGCTTTTTGACTTTGTTTAATTTTAGAAATATCTACACCTGCTTTTTTGTATGTTAAAGCCATAGTTTGTTCGGCATTTATTATGAATAAAAGAATTTGCTATTACTTCGATCACATATACATTCCAGATATTTCTTCCCTGTGCTCTACATATTTTTGAGACAATTCACTAAATTCTGAATGTATTCTTTCTTTTTCTTCTTGTAGATCTGATGTGCTGATTTCCATCTCATAAAATCTATTTAATGCCTCAATTAGGGTTGCAGCTGCGCCTGAATCTGGCTCTATTTTGTTTGCTTTTGCTAATAATGTTAATCCTTGAATTTTCCTTACTAGACATTCGTTTAAAATGCCTCCTGGAATTCCTGTGATGAATCCTTGTGGAATTAAACTAATGTCTTTATCTGCCATTGTTCTGACTAAATCTTCTTCTGCTGCACAATATGCTTTATCGTCATGTTCTGTACTTGCAACTCCATCTAAAATGACTATTTCTTGTGAACCCTTTTTTTCCGCCCAATCTAAAATTGATGATACTAGTGAATACACTCCTTCCATTCTTAATGTTATTTCACAAAGTATTGCACAAATTGTTCCATCTTCATTTGCATAGAATCTGAACGGATGGCGTAATCTACCTCTCATAAAAACTGTTGATGGTGGAAGATATTTTGATCTCATAAATGCAATTTCTGTCATTTTTAATTCTGTAATTATGTGATTGATTGCTAATGGGCCTACAAGACCTGCACCTACAAACCCTGCAAAAATTATTGGACTGTTTAATTCCGTTTTTTTAATTTCAAATACTTCTGCTTCTGGAAATTCTTTTTGCACAATTTCAACGATATGCTCTATCTAATTACTTTTTTGCATGAATAGGTTTAACATCATTCTTCCCTTATCTGTAATTGTATAGATTACATTTGGTCCAATTGTTTCTTTTTCTATGAAGTTATAGTTTACACAAAGGTGTAGATAATTCAAAAATGATTTTTTCATTCTAATTTTTGATTTTGAATATAGATGTGAAAATGTCATTGGATTTCCTTTGAGTTGATATAACAACTTTAACAAAGATAACGTGCTGAAATCTTTGGTTCTTGCTTTTACTGCATCTAGAATTTGTTCTTCTCTTTCTATGATGAAGTCTTCAAATTGATCTGCCACTTCTACTGGGACATAAGTGAGTCTTGCTTTCATTATACTGTATGGTACGGTACATTACCTTATTAGTCTTTGACTTATCTATTTTTTACCCATCTGGGTAGTTTTTTTACACCTATTTTGGCTATTTTTGGGATTTTACTTGCTAAAATTAGGAGTATTTTCACAAATTTTTAACATATTTTGAACTTAACTTGAATTGGTACATTTGTGAAAATATAGTGAATCATCTCCTTTAAACAACCATGGTGTAAAATTTCGTTGTGGAAGTCATACTTAGTGCTGCATTACTTGTAATTGGATTAGTGATGCTATGTTTTGGTGGAAATTGGTTAGTTAGTGGCGGTGTAGGTATTGCCAAAAAATTTCGTATAAGTAATCTTGTAATTGGTATGACCATTGTAGCTTA
>REGF01000031.1:8826-13421 GCA_003702465.1 Candidatus Nitrosomarinus sp.
GTTTTGATAACATCTGATGTTTATCTCGATTATGCAATAATGATTATCTTTAGTCTTGCATTATTGATTGGTTTGAAAACCAAAATCATTAACAGACCTATGGGTGTAATTCTTACAGCTGGATATGTTCTCTATTTGGTGACTACTTTTTTTAAATAATCTGTGCCTAAATTGAATTTACTGAAATATTTTCAACTTTAATTGATGGGGCAATTGATGGCAATGATGCCCATTGAATTACTCTGCGTTGATCATTTCCAATATCTGTAATATTGTTTAATAATTTTGGAAGGTTATGGACTATTCTTACTGATTTTCCTGGTCCTACAATTTCTCCATTTTCTATTATTCGTATTCCACTTCTTGCAGTACATGAAAAATCTCCTTTAATTGGATTGACTGCATATGTGTACCATAATCTTCCTATCAATAAACCATGTTTAGTATCTTTGATCATTTCTTCTTGTGAATTGTTTCCTGGTGTAACTATCAAATTATGTGGGGCTGCAATTGGAATTGGTTCTGCACTATTTCCTAAAGGCGATCCCATTCTAATTCCATTTCCAGATGATTCTTGTTCACCTTCTTTGTAACTATCGTAGAGATTAGAAAAAACATTTGTGAAAACTCCATTTTTTACTAATGTATTTTTTTTAGTTCTTATTCCTTCACCATCTACTGATTTAGTTCCAATTCCTTCAGGTATGTGTGGGTTGTCTATTAAATTAAATTCTTCTTTTGATATCTTTTTTTTAAAATTATTAGAGAAACAACTTTTTTTTTCTTTTAATGTTTTAAAATTAAAATTTGCTGCTATTACAAATGATAATAGTTCTCCTACTGAATAAGGATCAAAAATTATTGAATATGTGTCAGAATTAATTTTTTTTGGATTAATTGAATTTATACACATTTTTTTAGCATCATTACCAATTTGTTCTGCAGAGAATTTTGATAATGTTCTTCCACATGCATGTCCTATTCCTGAAACTGGAAGTGTACTCTGTTCTGATTCTGCATTAATAATTCCTGAAATGTAGGTTGCTTCATTGTTAAAATTCAATCCATTAGAGTTGTTTAATTCAAAATTTTCGTAAACTAAATTCAATGAACCTGTAATTGTATCAATTTTCTTATTTTCAGAATTATTGATCATATTTTGAGCTATATCCGCAGCTTCTGCACCTGAAATATGCTTAATTTTTTTATCAAACGTACCGTCTAACTGTGAAAATTCGTTTTTTTCTGGTAATCCGTTCCAGAAATCTCTTGGTTTTAGGGTTTTGATTGTTCTAACTCCTTTAGTTATTACATCTGATATGTTTTCTTCATTAGTTGTTTGTATTGATGCAATTTTTTTGTCATGTATTAATCTGATTCCAAAATTCTCATCAAAATTTTGTTTAATTTCTGCAATTTCTGAATCTGTTATTCTTACTGTGGTGATATTTTTCCTGATAGTTACAATTTCGCATTCGTCTATTCCAATTTTTTTAGAATGCATTATTGCCCTTTCTAAGGCTGACAATTATTCTTCTCTTGGGTTTTTGTATCTGAATTTATTAATTTTAATTAATTCTTTATATGATCCAAATTGAGAATAATTTGTAATTTTATCTAATCCCTCTTCCACTTCATTTTCTGTTTCGAATTTTTTTAACATCTGATAGTGTGTATTTCTCTCAGCTGGTATTCTTCCTATTTCTCTTACCATTCTTCTAATTTCTTTTGGTCTAAGTAATTGTCCATGTTCTGAACCTGCTGATGTAGATATGCTTTCATTGATCAACGTTCCTCCAAAATCATTTGCTCCCCACATCAACAGTAGTTGTGACATTTTTTGTCCTTCTTTTACCCATGACATTTGAATATTATCTATTGTATTGTTAAACATAATTCTTGCAATTGCATGTGTCAATAGAACATCATTACCACTTCCCCCTTGTTGTATTCCTTCATGTAATTGATGTTTGTACATTGGTGCTTCTGAATGTACAAAATTTAATGGAACAAATTCTGTAAATCCTGATGTTTCTTTTTGTATTTCCCTTAGTTTAACAATATGGTTAATTCTTTGTTCTAGTGTTTCTAAATGTCCAAACATCATAGTAGATGTTGTATTAATTCCAATTTTATGGGCAGTTTTAATCACTTCTTCCCATTGTTTTACTGTTATTCTTCCTGGCGAAATTTTGTCTCGAAGTTTTTGGTCTAATATTTCTGCAGACGTACCTGGCAATGTGTTAACTCCTGCTATTTTCATTCTTTTTAGAAATTCTTCAATTGAGATGTTTGATCTTGTTGCACCGTATAGGATTTCTTCTGGTGAAAAACCATGAATATGTATGTCTGGAATTTCTTTTTTTATTTCTCTACAAATATTTTCATACAAATCTGGCTCCATGTCTGGTGGAAGTCCAGCTTGAATACACACTTCCGTTGCACCTAGTTCATGTGCTTCTTTTGCTCTTCTTACTATTTCTTCAGTTGGTAAGAAATATCCTTCTTCTTCTCTAAAATCTCTACTAAAAGCACAAAATCCACATTGTTTGATGCACACGTTTGTGAAATTGATATTTCTATTGACAACATATGATACTATGTTACCTACTCTTCTTTTTCGTAATTCATCTGCAACCAATCCTACTAAGTGAAAATCAATTCCTTTTGTTTTGTAAAGCTCTAACCCTTCTTTTGCAGAAATCTCTTTTTCTGATAATGCATTGTTTAAAATTTCAGATATTATTGGATCTGCATTTCTAAATAGTGAGTCAATGTTAGTTGTCATTTCCAATATTCTTCCTTTACGTATCCGTCTTCATTTTGAATCACTGCTATTTTATCTCTTAACTTTTTACTAATAAAAGAAAAGAATTCTGGATATATGGGAAACCTGCACTTTAGATCAAATCCAGCTTTCTTTGAATAATCTTCAACTTTATTAATTTCTGGCCAAGAAAATTCTGGATTGACAAAATCTGGAGTTAGTGGTGAGATTCCTCCCCAATCATTTATCCCTACTTCTAAGAAACTTTGATATGATCTTGGAGATAGATTTGGTGGAATCTGTATGTTCATTTCTGGCATCACAATTCTAGACAATGCTACAATTTTTTTGAAATACTCTTCATTTGCTGATGGTGAGTCTTTCATGATTGTATCTGGTTTTGGTTGAAAATTTTGTAAAATCACTTCTTGAATATTTCCATATTTTTTATGAAGTTCTTTTATAGCTAAAATTGAATCAATTATTTCTTCTATTGTTTCTCCGATTCCTACAAGAATACCTGTGGTCATCGGGATTCCTAATTTACCCGAGTTTTCTAAAATTTTTAATCTTGTTTGCGGCTTTTTACTTGCAGCTAAATAATGTGGCATTCCTTTTTTTGTTAGTCTTTCACTTACATTTTCTAACATTATGCCCATTGAAACATTTGTTTTTTTGAGTTCTTTCATCTCATCATAATTCAAATTTCCCGCATTAGTATGTGGGAATAATCCTAATTCTAATGCCTCTTCAGAAGAATGTATCAGGTATTCTACTGTTGATTTAAATCCATTTTCTTTTAGCCAATTTCTAGCTTCAGGATATTTTTTTTCTGGTTGTTCTCCTGTTACAAAAAGTGCTTCTACACATGTGTATTTTTTTGCTAATTGTAATAATTCTTTAATTTGTTTTTTTGACATTAAAGAAATTTTTTCTTCTCCTGGTTCAGATTTGTATGTGCAATATGAACAAGTATCTTTACAGAGGTTGATTATATTGAAAAATGCTTTTTTTGAAAATGTTACTGAATTTTTTTTATTTTTTATTCGAAGTTTTTGTGCTGTCCAAAATAATTCATTTGAATTTTTAATTGATTTTTCATAAATATCAATGATATCTTCACGATTAATTGATTTATTTTCTAATACACTGTTTAGAATTTCTGATTTTAAAACCAAATTAGACATTAGAAGAATTTTTTAGTGGCTGTATTTATGCTTGTATCTTTTTATTTTTAATTTGGTCTTTCTTGAAGAATAATTGTTACATTTGTAGTCCTACCATCTCTTAAAATTTCCAAATTCATTTCATCTCCAACTGTTTTTACTCTTTGAAGATGTACTAAAATATCGTCTATTTTTCTAACATCCATTCCGTCTACTCCCACAATGATATCTCCTCCTGTTGGGTATTCTCTTCCTTCTACTACAATCATTTTATCTGAGCCAATTAATCCTGCATCTGCTGCTGGACTGTTTTCAACTACTGTAATAATCTGAAATCCAATTGCATCTTTTAATCCTAAAACATTTGCTGTATCTGGATCAATATCTCTACCTGAAATTCCAATCCAAGGGTGTTTGTATTCTCCTTCACTTATCAGTGTTGGAACAATCTTTGCAACTGTTTGTGATGGGATGGCAAATCCCACTCCTGTGAATTCTCCTGTTGTGGATTGAATTGCAGTGTTAATTCCTACTATGTTCCCTCTCATGTTTAATAGTGGTCCTCCTGAATTTCCTGGCTTTATTGCTGCATCTGTTTGAATAACATCTGGAATTGAATATCCTGATCCTGATGGAAGTAATCTTCCCATTTGACTAACAAT
>REGF01000003.1:0-34143 GCA_003702465.1 Candidatus Nitrosomarinus sp.
AACAATACCAATTTCAATAATTGTAGGTTTGATAAATTGAAATAGATTTGTTTTACTAATTATTGCTTTAATCAAAATAAAACTTCGAGAAATTCCCAATGAGTATGCGGAAATCT
Source organism: Candidatus Nitrosomarinus sp. (assembly GCA_003702465.1). GTDB lineage: Archaea > Thermoproteota > Nitrososphaeria > Nitrososphaerales > Nitrosopumilaceae > Nitrosopumilus. Next base: position 117 of record REGF01000003.1, read on the forward strand.
CCATTAATCCAAATGGTGTTAAAAACAAAATTGTTAGTGGTGAAATACTTGCTACTTCAGGCACAGATGTTGCAATTGCTGCAAATGCGTATCCTGTAGACCACGATGAGAATAGTCCCCAAAAAATACCAAATCCTGGAATAAACATGGGTAATGCAATTGTTGTATTATGAACAAAAATTCCAAAAGCATCAATATCTGCAACTAATTTTTCAAATTCTACCATAAACAAATCTGCCTCTTCTTGATTAACAGTAGACATTGAACTTAATTGGAAGATAATTGTAAAAATTGCTAAAAAAACAAAAAATAAAACAATTCTATTTTTATTCACATAGGTTTGCGTTGATGAACAATATTTGAGGGTTAGTTTAGAGCAGATTTAATTAAACCAAATAATATTTTTTGATATGAAAAAAGAGTTGTCTTTTGTACTCAATTATGCGTTAAATAAGGGATTTCAAATTCATCCTGACGCATTTAAAATCTTAGATGACATTACTGATTCTAAAAAATTAGAGAAAATAATTAAAGAAATTGTTAAAGAAAAAACCAGACAAAAACAATATCAAATTAATCAAAATGATTTAGAAACATATCTAGGAATTAAAGATGATCCAAGTCTCCAAAATGAGTTGAAGGTATTATCAGATCCTTCTTTAAAAATCACTTCTGGAGAAGGTGTTAAAGGATACAATGCCTTGTTTTCAAGTCGTTTTAACAAACTAAAACGAATTATTTCAGAAAGACCGGAATCAAAAATGTTAAAATCAATTGCAGTTGTTAAATCAACAAAATTAGAAAATGATGTTTATGTCTGTGGATTGGTGACTGCCAGAAATGCTGAGCGAAATATTACAAAATTAGTGTTAGAAGACCCTTCAGGCTCCTTTGAAGGTATAATTTTTGATGAGGAGTTGCAAAAATCGGCTGGAACTCTATTACTAGACCAGTTTGTGATGGTTAGAGTAACTTCAGCAAAAAACTCTGGATTAATGATTAAAGACCTAATTATGCCTGATTTGCCTGATCAAAAAATCAATAAATCTGAAAGTGAAGTATTTGCTGTATTTTTATCAGATTTGCATATTGGAAGTAAATATTTCATGGAAGATGAATTAACTGAATTTGTAAAATGGATTTCTAGTCCTGATCCTGTTGCAAAAAAAATTCGCTTTGTCTTAATTGGAGGAGATATGGTTGATGGTGTTGGAATTTATCCTAATCAAAATAAAGAATTAGTTTGTCAAACAATTGAAGAGCAATTACAAAAAGCAGAAGAATTATTAGATAAAATTCCAAAAAATGTCAAAATTGTAATTATGCCAGGCAATCACGATCCTGGAAGAAGAGCCCTACCACAACCTGCAATTCCACAAAAATACAATTCTGGTTTATGGAATAAAGAAAATGTAGAGATGGTTGGTAATCCAGCCTTAGTTTCATTAAATGGTGTTAAAGTGCTAATGTTTCATGGTCAAAGTATTGATGATATTGTAAAAACTACGCCTGGATTGAGTTATGATCAGCCTACTAATGTTATGAAACACTTGCTTAGAGCCAGGCATTTGAGTCCGATTTATGGTAGTCAAACACCAATTGCACCAGAGGTAGAAGATCTATTAGTAATTGAGGACACTCCAGATATCTTCCATGTTGGACATGTTCATCAAGCCCAATTAGATATGTACAAGGGAATTTTACTGGTTAATTCTGGTTCTTGGCAAAAACAAACTCCCTTTCAGGCTAGCGTAGGAATGACACCAAACCCAGGACTTGCAATAATTGTGAATCTTAAAACTTTTCAGGTATTTCATGAAAATTATAGTTCTGACTCAAATAATGTCTTGCAAAGTTAATTCGTCTTTGAATGATTTTTTTATTATTTCCGAAGAAACAGTTAGTTTGTATTTTTTTGTTCTTCCATGAATTCCTTGGTGAATCAAACGTCCAGAAATAATTCCAGATAATTCAATTTCACTCAACATTTGAGTAATTCGTCTTTGAGTTAATTCGTCTTTTCCGACTGTTTTACACAGAGTTTTGTATTGAGTATAGATTTCTCCAGTCGACGAGCCGTTAGCCTTCATTATTGATAATATGACTAGTTTTTCATGAAGTGGGTATGATTTTAGAGATGCCTCTTCTTTATTTTCTTCAATTTTTTGTGAAGCCTCTCGTACATGTTCAATATTGACTTTCTCAGATTGTTGTCTTTCAGCCAATTCTCCTGCTACTCTTAACAAATCTATTGCTCTTCTAGCATCACCATGTTCTCCGCCAGCTAGGGCAGCACAGAGATTTAATGCTGGTTCTTCTACTGCATCTTCGATAAATGATTCGTTAATTCGTTCTTCTAGAATTTTTTTAATTTGTTCAACATTATAGTTTGTAAAGACAATTTCCTCCTCACCAAGACTGCTAATTACTCTAGGATCTAGTTTTTCTTTGAATGTTAAGTCATTTGAAATTCCTACCATTGTGAGAGAACCGGCGTCTAGTTGTTCGTTTGCCCTTGTTAGTTGGTAAAGAATGTCTTTTCCAGTTTTTACTACTAATTGTGCCAGATAGTCAATTTCATCAATGACGAAAACCGCATTTAGTTTTTCATTAGTGATTTTGTTTAGAAGTCTTTTGAATACTTCACTTATAGCAAGCCCAGTTGTTGGTAGTTCTTTTTCATTTAGCCCTAATTGTCTTCCTAAACTGACTAATAATCCGTATAATGTAGTCTCGTTTTTAGAATTTGAATATACTAATTTTATTGGAAAATTTGATTTTTCAACCCTTTCTTGAATTTTTGAAAGTACTTTTTTCACAACTAATGTTTTTCCTGTACCTGGTTTTCCATATACAAGAAGATTGGATGGTCTAGATTGTTTTAGAATTGGTAATAGTGATTGTGTGACTTGTTCTTGTTCAGAATTTCTGTGAAGTATTGTGTTTGGAATATAGGTAAAATGTAAGATTTCACGGTTTTTTATTATTGATTTTCCAGATTCTGCTGCATCAAGCATTCTATCAATCGGGTCAGACATACTCAGACACCTTCATTTCCTTTCAATTTCAACATACTTCTCTTTAATTTATGAGAGTATAGAATACTATAGTAATTCTAGTTTAGTTTATCATTAATTATTTTTAGTTAGTTTTAGATTTTCAAAAAAAAAAAAATTAAAAAAAGATAGAGTGGAAATATTGGTGTGTGGGTTTTAAAATAATTGAAAACTTAGTTAACAAATTGTTAATTATATGTGAAGAAAATCAAAAAAAACCTCATTTTAACCCCTTTATTTCCATTCCAGGCGTTAACAATCCTATTAACACTGTGAATATCCCAAAAACACCCCTTTATTTCCACTCCAGGCATGAAATTCATGTCATTAAGGGGGCTAAATTACAAACAAGTTGTTAATAACAAAAAACACACTAGGCGTGGGCTAGGCAGTCAATCTTAACAAACAACAATGTTAACAAAACTGATCAGATCAGTTCAACCGTTAACATTAGATCTGTATGATCTCAACAATGGCAAAAAAACGAATTAGAATAGATATGGAGGATGCTGACGGGGCCCGTTATGATATAAAATTGGAGGGTAATGTAACCAGAGATAAAGTACTAAAAATTTTTGAAATGATGGATTTAATGAATATTGAAGATCAAGAAGAACAATCAGTTAAAATGGATTCAACAGGTTCTAAAATCTCACATATTGTAGAAAAATACTTTCCAATGGGAAAATTCACATCTACAAACATACTTGAAAAATACGAAGATGAGTTCAATGAACCCGTAAAACTTAGTGTAATTTCGACATATTTATCACGATTTGCATCAAAAGGTAGGGTGGAAAGAACAAGAACTGGAAGAGAATGGACCTACCAATCCATCAAAATTACTCAAAAACAACAATAAATCATCAACTAATGGTTACTTTACGAACAATTAACCTATCTTTACCAAGAATCATTTTAACATATTCGCCTTTTTGAACGTCCATAAATTTTCTAAATTGTTTTGGAATTGATATTGTACCTGCAGACGTAATCTTTACCAGGACTTCATTTTCTTGTACAGACATAATATGATTATAATTTAATAATATATATAATTTAATAATTTACTAATTTAATAAATAAATAAAATTTAGAACAAATTTGACCCTAAATTTCATTATTTGGCTTAAAATTATCCTCAAAAAATATTGTAGAACTATCTAAACTACAGTTGGATTGGATGTAACATCTCCAACTTTAGATTTACCTTTTTCAGTGATTGAATAAGTATATGGCTTAGTTTCTGTGTTCCTTTCAACTAATCCACTTTCAAATAATTTCTTCATTAACCTTGAAGTATGCTCTCTACTCTTCTTTGTTGTGATTTGTATATCACGTGATGTCATAGCTTTGTTTGTGATAAGGCGTAACACATAGTCTGTTGGGCTCACATGCTCAATATTGGGAATATTAGGCACAGAAACAGGCTTTTCAACTACAATCTCAGGCTTTTCAACTACCTCAATTTGTTTTTCAGGCTCCTTATTTTCCTCAACTAACTTTTGCACGAATTGTTTTAATTCTAGATTAGGATCCTCAGGCTTTTCCTCAATTCCTTGTAATTCTAATGCATCCAGGCGTATTTTCATATCAATTAACTGTCTTTCATAATACTCTAAACGCTCTGATTGAGTAGGATCTGCGATATCACTACTAGATTTAATGAATGGACGTACTTTGAAGAATAAATACAAACTACCCAATCCTATCAAAAATGCTAAAATCACACCTAAAATCACTTCAGGATCAGGAATTTCTACTAACATCACAAATTCTATGCCTAAGTAGTGATTTATTGTGATTGACCAATATTATTTCACACTTTAGATTAACAATCTCACACAATCTATCACAATTTTAAATTCACTATCACATTCATTCATTCATTGAATATTTCTATCAAATCACACTAATCACATATTTGACGCCTGTCTGATTAACTTCTCTATCACACTAATCACTTCATCTTCTCTTTCTGGAAAAATATCACTCTCATTAATCACGCTTATTTGTTCAGAAAGTTTGGAAATCACATCAATATCATCAGGCAAAAGTATGCCTAAACCACGTAAAAGTATGATTGAGTAGAATAACGCGACTAATTTCTCTCTAGATTGACCTACTTGCCTATAATACGCACCTTTAGAAATGGAAAAACTTGATTCTAAAAGATCCTTTTGATTTAAAATAATTTCAATTTGTCGCTCTGTAAACAGTGATTTTTTGATAATTTTCCTAATAATGTTGTTAAAATTGGATTCTTTAGACTCTGCCATAGCTATACAAAACTGTATACCGACATTCCAATTAAACTTTAAAGTGTCATAAACAAACCAAAACTATGGCTGGAAAAGTAGAATCCTTCTTAAAATCTGAATTAGAGAAAAAAAATGCATTACTATTTGTCTTAATTGATTCAGAAGTATCAAACTTAGAGGCTTCAAGTAAGCTTGCTCAAGATGTGGAAAAGATAGGCGCTTCTGCCATTTTGGTAGGAGGATCATCAGCAACTGATCAAATTGAAATGTCTCAAGTTGTTAAAGGTATTAAAGAAAATATTCAAATTCCAATAATTCTATTTCCTGGAAATGTAACCGGTGTTGTGCCTGATGCTGATGCTATACTATTCAGTTCCTTGATGAACTCTGAAAATCCTTATTTCATTACTCAAGCACAAGCCTTAGCAGCTCCAAGTGTTGCTAAATTTGGATTAGAACCACTTCCAACTGCTTATTTGGTCATAGGAGACGGTACATCTGCTTGGTTTGTTGGTTCTGCTAGAGGAATTCCATTTGAAAAGCCAAAAATTGCTGCAGCATACTCATTGGCAGCACAATTTCTTGGTATGAGATTTGTATACTTAGAAGCAGGTTCTGGTGCAAAATCAAGTGTAACTCCTGAAATGGTAAAAACTGTCAGACACACATTCAATGGATTCTTGATAGTTGGTGGTGGAATTAAAGATGTTGAAACTGCAGAAAATCTTGTTAAAGCTGGTGCTGATGCATTAGTTATAGGTACTTTTCTAGAAAAGGGTGGAAGTTTATCAAAATTAGAAGAAATAGCAAAAGCAATTCAAAGAAGTTAGTAATAATATTCAATTATGTCTGAAAACGACGCAATTTCTCGTATTCGTGGTATTGAAATGCCTGATTACTATCTAAATTATTATTCAAATCTCTCAAAAGAAACCTATTCAATTTTTGAGCACGCAGCATTAGCAAAATCTACTCTAGTTGATTCTTCAGGCATAATTGAGCCGAAAATCGCATTTGATCTAGCAGATAGGGTTGCAAAAATGCACGAAATTGATATTGCTGAACCATTAAGAGAAATTTTAAAAATCAACGGAAAAGAGCTTTCTGCATTAATTTTAGCAAAAGATATTGCATTAGGAAAATATTCTCTTCCAGAAGCACCCTTAGAGGAAAAACTTGATCTTGCGGTTCGTGTAGGGTTAGCAATAATTACTGAAGGAGTAACAATTGCACCATTACAAGGAATTAGTGAAGTTAAAATTAAAAAAAATAAAGATGGAACAGACTATCTTTCGGTTTCAATTGCTGGACCAATGCGTTCAGCTGGAGGAACTGAATCTGCAGTGACATTATTAATTGCAGATCATGTTAGAAAAATTGCAGGATTATCAAAATTTCAAGCAAATTCCTTTGATGATGAAACCGGTAGATTTGTTGAAGAATTGAGAATTTATGAAAGAGAGGCTAGTAGTTTTCAATTTCATATTTTAGATGAAGATATTGAACATGTAATTTCCAATCTTCCAGTTGAATTAGCTGGAGTTGATACTGATCCATTTGAAGTCGTAAATCATAAAGGAATGACTCGAATCCAGACAGACAGAGTCAGAGGTGGGGCTTTACGTGTATTAAATGACGGTTTGATTGGAAGATCTAAAAAATTACTCAAAAGAATTGAAATGTACAATTTAGATGGATGGGAGTGGCTCAATGATCTAAAAGGTGCTGTTCAAACTGGAGATAACCAAGAAGATGCTGCAGCAAAAAGAATGAGAGAAGTAATTACTGGCAGATCTGTCTTATCTATGCCTAACAAATTAGGTGGATTTAGGCTCAGATATGGAAGAGCATGTAATACTGGGTTTGCAGCAGTAGGATTTCATCCAGTAGTTGCAGAAATCTTGGATCATACCATCGCAGTTGGAACACAAGTTAAAATTGATATTCCTGGAAAAGGTGCAACTGTAGCATTTGTCGATACTATTGAAACTCCAACTGTTCGTCTTCAAAACGGAGACGTTGTTAAAATTAAAGATGTCAAACATGGAATTGAAATTAAAAATAAAATTGAAAAAATTCTTCATCTTGGAGATGTTCTAATTACATTTGGAGACTTTCTTGAAAATAATGCTCAGTTAGTTCCTTCTGGATATGTGGAAGAAATTTGGATTGAACAATTAAAGGAAATTATTTCAAAATCTGAGGCTAAAAATCCATTTCTAGAACAATTTTTGATTAAAACACCTTCAGTAGATGAAGCACTAAAAATTTCACTTGATTATAATTTTTCATTACATCCACATTATCTCTATTATTGGGATAAAATTTCATTAGAAGAATTAGACCAACTTTTACAAGCAAAAAATGTTAATGAAAACAAAATTGAATACTCAACAGAAAAAAAGAAAATTTTAGAAAAATTAGGAACCCCACATAAAGTTGAAAATCAATCAATTATCTTAGAAAATGAAGAAGCAAAAATTTTCTTCAATTTATTATTTTTAACAAAACCAGAAATCAATGATCTTTCAATACCTGAAATTTTATCAATTTCATCAAAAATTAAAATTAATAATAAATTTTCAACGTCTATCGGAGTTAGAATAGGCAGACCTGAAAAAGCTGCTCCACGACAAATGAAACCACCCACTCATACTTTATTTCCTATTTCTGATAAAGGAGGACCTACAAGAGATCTGCTTAAAGCATCACGAAATGAGCATTTTTTTGCTAATATTCATAACAGGTTTTGTGAACAATGTAACGAGCCATCAATAGGAATCAATTGCTCAAATTGTGGTAAGAAAACTTCAGTTATTTTTAGATGTAATAATTGTAGAGATACGTTAACAGAACCATTTTGTGAAAAATGTAAAAGGAAGGCTCCAGCACATTCACATAAAGAATTTCCACTAAAATCACGACTACTTTTAGCACAAGAAAAAATGGGTTTACGTGCAAAAGAACCATTCAAAGGACTTAAGGAATTAATCAGTCAAGATAAAATTGCTGAACCGTTAGAAAAGGGATTAGTACGTCAAACTTTTGGCCTAACAACATTCAAAGATGGTACTATTAGATTTGATGCAACAAATTCCCCTTTAACTCAATTCAAGCCATCTTGGATTGGAACTTCTATTGAAAAACTAAAGGAATTAGGTTATTCTCATGATATTGATGGAAAACCACTAGAAAATATTGATCAAATTATAGAACTCAGAATGCAAGATGTAGTAATTCCTGAAGAGAGTGGAAAATATCTAGTTTCCACTTGCAAATACATTGATACTCTTTTAACAAAATTCTATGGTAAATCTTCATTTTACAATGTTAACAATCCTGAAGAATTAATTGGTCATCTAATAATTGGTTTAGCACCACATACCTCAGTTGGAATTGTAGGGAGAGTTATTGGATATACTGATACTCATGTTTGCTTTGGTACACCGAATTGGCATTCAGCAAAGAGACGTGATGCTGATGGTGATGCAGATTCAATAATGTTGTTAATGGATAGCTTACTAAATTTCTCAAGACAATTTCTATCTGATAGAATAGGAGGTTTAATGGATGCTCCATTACTTGTACAACCTTTAGTCTTACCACATGAATCCCAACCTCAGGCACATAATCTTGAAGTAACAAAAATTTTTCCTCTCGAATTTTTTGAATCTACAATTCAACAAAGTAAAGCATCTGATGTGACATCAGTTGAAATAATTAAATCTAGATTAGAAACTAAAAGACAATTCTTTGATTATCATTTTACTCATTTCACATCATCGTTAACTACTTCCAAATCACGAAGTGCATATTCAACTCTAGGCTCAATGCTTGACAAATTTGATATGCAAGTAAAAAATGCTGAATTGATTAATGTGGTAAATCCATCTGAACTTGTCTCAAATGTAATTTCAACACATCTTGTCCCAGATATTATGGGAAATCTTAGAGCATATGCTAGACAAAGTTTTAGATGTACTGCATGTGGCAAATCATATCGTCGAATGCCTCTTATCCAAACATGTGTTTGTGGACATAAATTAATTGCAACAATAACTCGAGGTTCTGTAGAAAAATATCTAAAACTTGCAAAAAGATTAGTGGACAAATATGATGTTGGTGAATATCAACGTGGAAGAATCCATGCTTTATCTGATGAAATTGAATTAGTTTTTGGAAAAGGTCAAGGTGACCAGTCACTACTTACTGATTACGCATAAAATTATCTTAATTTGACGTATTCGTAAGCACCTAATTTTTTATCAAAACAATACTTTACTTTTTGATAGTCTTTTCTCCAGGATTTTACTTTTGGAAGAATTTTCTTTGGATCCTTTTTCTCAATAATTATTTGTTTGATGAATGTAGCAATTTCTTTCATTTCATTTTCTTTCATTCCTAATCTGGTAATTTCAGATACACCCAATCTAATACCTCCTGGATGGAAATAATTTCTTCCAGCTTTGATATCTCCAGGAATAAGTTGTCTATTTACAATAATGTTAGCTTTTTCTAATTCAGCTTCAACTTTTCCACCATCAGAATAATCTAAAACATTAACTGCAATTTGATGTGATTGCGTATATCCTCTACTTTCACCTAATACTTTGAATCCAACATCATTTAGTGCTTCAGCAAATACTTTTGCATTTTTAATAATTTGAGATGCATAATCTTTACCAAACTCCAATGCTTCAGCAAATGCAACAGCTTTACCTGCCATGTTATTGATGTGGTGACTACTAGTCAATCCTGGGAATGTTGCTTTCTTAATTGGTTCTTCATGTTCTTCAGAACCTAAAACTAATCCACCTTGAGGACCAAACAATGTTTTGTGTGTACTCATAGTCATTGTATCGGCTCCTTCACGTAAAGGATCTTGGAATTTTCCACCAGCAATTAATCCTGCAACATGAGCTGCATCATAATTGATATGAATGTCATATGTTTTAAGAAAATCTGATAATTCCTTTACTGGATGTGGGAATAAGAATAATGAACCACCAAACATTGCCATTTTTGGAAGACGATTATCTTTTTTGAGTTCTTTAACTTTCTGTTTAGTTTTGTCTACATCAATTGTCATATCTTCAGCATTAAATGGATAAAATTCAATTTCTAAACCATGAACTAATCCTGCAGTTCCAGAATGCTCTTTTTTACCATGTGAAATATGTCCACCAGCAGGAATAGATGGAGCAATCATTACATCACCAGGATTTGAATAAGCCGAATATACTGCTAAATTTGCAACAACTCCAGAAATAGGTCTAACATCTGCAAATTTTGCTTTGTATAGTTTTTTAGCTAATTTCATACATTCTACTTCTACATCATCAATGTAGATACATCCAGCATAGACTCTATCTCCAGGCCAACCTTCAGCATATCTATTACCAAAATCAGAAATTATTGCTTCTCTGACTGCAGGACTTGGAATATTTTCACTAGCAATTAATGGAATTGAATTTTCAAACCATTTATGATGTTCTTTTAATTTTGAAAATATTTTATTGTAAGATTCTTTGTTTTGTGATTTTACCATATTTTACGAATTGGTTTTCCCAATTTAAAAACACCGATATCGAATTATTTTCCACCATATTGATCTGGAAGGTATAAAAGGGGAATCTGGAGTTTTGCCAATTATGGGTATGCAAGCAACTTCAAAAGGAAATATGCCTGTTGTACTGCTAAAAGAAGGCGGTTCAGAAACTAAAGGTAAAGATGCTCAAAAAAACAATATTGGAGCAGCAAAAATCGTTGCTGAAATAGTTCATACCAGTTTAGGTCCACGAGGAATGGACAAAATGTTAGTTGATTCCTTAGGTGACGTTACAATTACAAATGATGGTGCAACCATTCTAAAAGAAATTGACGTTCAACATCCAGCAGCAAAAATGCTAGTTGAAATTTCTAAAACTACTGATAATGAAGTAGGTGATGGAACAACTTCAGCTGTTGTTTTAGCCGGTGCATTATTAGAACAAGCTGAATCATTAATTGATCAAGATGTTCATCCAACAATTATTGTAGATGGTTACAAAAAAGCTGCTAGAAAATCAAAAGAGTATCTTGAAGAAATAGCAGACTCAATTTCTTCAGTTGATAAAAATATTTTAAATAAAATCGCAAAAACTTCAATGCAAACCAAATTAGTTAGAAAAGATTCTGATTTACTTGCAGATATTATTGTAAAATCCGTTATCGCTGTTTCTGAAAAAGAAGGTGAAACATATGATGTAGACATAGATGATATTAAGGTAGAAAAGAAAGCTGGCGGTTCAATCAAAAATTCAATGATTGTTCAAGGAATTGTTTTAGATAAAGAAATTGTTCATGGTGGAATGCCTAGAAAAATTACTGACGCAAAAATTGCATTACTAAATACTGCATTAGAAATTAGCAAAACTGAAACTGACGCAAAAATTAACATATCAAATCCTCAACAACTAAAATCATTTTTAGATGAAGAAAATAGAATGCTCAAAACTATGGTTGACAAAGTAATTGGTTCAGGAGCTAATGTTGTATTGTGTCAAAAAGGACTTGATGATATGGCACAACATTATTTGGCAAAAGCAGGAATTATTGCAGTTAGAAGAATTAAAGAAAGTGATTTAACAAAACTTGCAAAAGCAACAGGTGCTAGAATTGTTACAAACTTAGATGATTTGTTTGAAAAAGATTTAGGCAGTGCTGAAGTTGTTGAAGAAAGAAAAATTGAAGAAGATAAATGGGTTTTTGTTGAAGGATGCAAACATCCAAAATCTGTAACTTTACTTTTACGCGGTGGTTCACAAAGAGTAGTTGATGAAGTCGAACGTTCTGTTCATGATGCATTAATGGTAGTAAAAGATGTAATTTTAAAACCACAGATTGTTGCTGGAGGTGGTGCACCTGAAACATACGCTTCTACAAAACTTAGAGGTTGGGCAAAATCATTAGAAGGAAGAGAACAATTAGCTGCAGAAAAATTTGCAGATGCTTTAGAATCAATTCCTTTAACACTATCTGAAAATGCAGGAATGGATCCAATTGACACTCTTACAGTATTACGTTCAAAACAACAGAAAGGTGAAAAATGGACTGGAATTGATGTAATGAAAGGTAAAATTGGAAATATGAAATCAAGTGATATTATTGAACCATTAGCAGTCAAACTACAAATTGTTTCAGCAGCAGCTGAAGCAGCCTGTATGATTCTTAGAATTGATGATGTCATCGCTACCCAAAGTTCTGGTGGTGGCGGTGGAGGAGAAGGAGGAATGCCACCTGGAATGCCACCTGGAATGGGTGGAATGGGTGGAATGCCACCTGGAATGGGTGGAATGCCTGATATGGGCGGAATGATGTAATTTCATTAGAAAATTTTCTTACTTCAAAAGTTTATTTGATAAATAATTTACAAATTATTATGAACGCTTCATCAAAAATTTTATCCGGTTTTAAGTATGGTTATCTAGTTGTATTTTTTGCATTATTATCCGGTATCTTTTATCCTATAATTACACAAACAAGTTTTGAACCAGTAATTAGTGGAATTTTAGTATTATTTTTAGGTCTAGCCGGTGGTGTTTTGTTGTATAGAGCTACAACATCAGAAACAAAAAGAGAAATATTTTTTGGAAGTGGATTTGTCTTAATTGGAATTTCGTTGTATTTTATTTTTCAATTAACTGGAAGAGTTTAGACATCAAAGTAAAGATAAAATTCGTGAGGATGTGGTCTAATTGCAATTTCTCTTTGATCTCTTCGTTCTAATTCAATAATTTTGTCAACAACATCGTTAGTGTAAATTGGACTCAAGAATTTCCTATCACTTTCTAATTCATCTAATGCTTCACCAAGACTTTTTGGCAAAACTCCAATTCCACGTTTAGCTCTATCTGATTTTGTCATTTTAAATATATCATCACGTACTTGGTCACCTGGATCCATTTTCTTTTTAATTCCATCCATTCCTGCTGCTGTTACTGCAGCAAAGACAAGATATGGATTTGATGATGGGTCAGGTGCTCTAAATTCTAATCTTTTTAATTTTGAATGTTGTTTTCCTTTCAAATGTTTTGGAACTCTAACTATAGCAGAACGATTGCCTGAACTCCATGCAATATAGGCAGGAGCTTCATATCCTGGAACTAATCTATGATATGAATTTGTAGTTGGATTACAAATTGCAGATAGTGCTTTTGCGTGATTAATAATTCCTCCACAAAAGTATCTGCCAAGTTGACTCAATTCAATTTCGTCATCAGGATCAAAGAATGCATTATCCTTTCCTTTCCATAAACTGACATTAACATGCATTCCAGAACCAGCATCCATTGCAATTGGTTTTGGCATACATGTTGCAACTTTTCCATATTTTTGTGCGACATTTTTAATTACATATTTGTAAGATTGTGCAGCATCTGCAGCATTTGTCATATGATCATACATGATATCAATCTCACATTGTCCTGCTGTTGCAACTTCGTGATGGTGATTATCACATAAAATTCCAAAATTTTTACTAAGAATATTTACACATTCATTTCTGTAAGGTGTGAGAGTATCTGATGGTGTTGTAGGATAATAGCCTTCTTGTAATCCCATTGGATACCCATCACCATCATTACTCCACGGTGCTTCTTTTGATTCAATTGAATATGATTGTCCTTTGTATGGTGTTAAAACATCCCAATGAACTTTATCAAAAACAAAAAATTCTACTTCAGGACCCCATGTACTATAATCAAATCCTTGAGTTTTGATATACTCTTCTGCTTTTTGAGCTATACCTCTAGGATCTCTAGATAATCTTCCTCTATCTTCTCCCCAATACACATCACAAAGAAGTCTAGCTGTTTTATTTTCAGTCATCCAAGGAATTATTGCAAATGTACTTGGATCTGGTTTTAACAATAAATCTGAATCATCTATGGTTGTAAAACCTACAATTGATGAACCATCTAATTTTGGTAAACCATTCTTCATTTGTTCTGGAGTGAATGTATTAGCTGAAATTGTAGTATGGTGAAAGTGTCCAGTTAAACCAGTAAATTGTAAATCAATAAACTGAATTCCTTCATGTTGAATTCTTGAGAATACTTCGTCAGGTGAATACGTAATTTGCATAGCTTTTCCGTGACTGACTTTATATGGCAATTTTATACTTCAATCAAACACAAATACAACCAGCATTTAAGGATTAGGTAGAAATGTCCGAATCAAATCCTATTGATATCAATTCATTACATAATATCGTTTTACGAGAAACTGAAAATGATTCTTTGTTAGAAATTAAACCTAATTTCTATCGAAACTTATCGGATTTTATTGGAAATTTAAAAAAACAGGAATTTGAAGGTGTAGAAAATAAAATCAAAGAAACAATGATAGAAATGGCTACCGAATTGACATCATTATTGTTACATATTAGATTAGAAAAAATTTCTAACTCTAATGATTATGATATTGGTTATCTTTTAGATGAGGAGAAATTCATTATAGATTCTCAAGATGAACAAAATGAAAGAATTGAAATGATTCTTTCAGCAACAATCAATGGAAAATCAAAATTTCTTGAATCTTTAGCTGAAAATCATAAAATTAAAAAAATTGTTGTAAGATTTCTTGAAGATGTAGATGAAATTGTAGGTGCAGATCTTGAAAAATATGGACCATTCAAAGTTGAAGATATAGCTACAATTCCATATGAAAATGCTCAGGCTTTAATTGCTAAAAATATTGCAACTAAAGTTAGATGGGAAGATTAGGTAAAAATTATACCTATTATTCATATAAAATATGTCTCATACTGGTGTAGACGTAATTGATTTTCTATTTTATACAATTTATCCCGTAATTGGAATTTTTGTTGTTGAAATAATCAGTAGATTAATCAAACTTCCTAAATGGATAAAACTTTGGACTCAAGCAGTTGTGTCTGCTGGATTTGGTATTTACTATTGGTTTATCTTACCTGCACCACAAAATTTTCCATTAACTGCGATGGTTATGTTTGCTCTAGCAATTGCTTTAGTTTATCAAGGTAGACGAGCAAAAATCTCTCCTGAAAAAAGTCCTTACTGATTTGATTATTTTCCAAAGAATCTTTTGAAAATACTTCCTTTTCCTCTATTTCCGTCTCGAATTACTTTTCTTTGTCCAAATCTTTCTGCTCTTATTTGTCTTAATTTTACACAACGATGCTCTTCAGGCAATCTATGTTCAGAACAAAATGGATCTTTACAATAACTGCAATGAAATGGCATATCTGTCATATCTCCACAATATGCACACTTTTCAGATATCATAATTTACTATGAATTTTTTCTTTTAAAAAACTTATTAGAATTTTTTAAACTTGTTTTAAGACATTAACCACAAAATTTTCTAAACATTTTTAGTATTGATAAAAAAAAATCAAATGATTACAAATGATTGATGGTAAGGTTGCAATAATTACTGGTGCAAGTAGTGGAATTGGAGAGGCCACAGCTATTACACTTGCAAAAGCAGGTGTTAAAGTTGCAATTGGTGCTAGAAGAGTTGATAGATTAGAAGAATTATCTAAAAAAATCATTGCTGAAGGTGGAGAAGTTCATTTTCAAAAATTAGATGTTACAAAACGTGAAGAATGTGATAATTTTGCTAAAGCAGTTTTAGAAAAATGGGGTTCAATTGATATCTTAGTAAATAATGCTGGCTTAATGCCATTAAGCTTTTTCAAAAATCTCAAAGTCGATGAATGGGATAGAATGGTTGATGTAAATATCAAGGGTGTGTTATACTGTACAGGCTCAGTAATTTCTCATATGAAAGAAAAAAAATCTGGTCATATAGTTAATCTTTCATCCGTAGCTGGAAGAGTGGTATTTCCTGCTGGTAGTGTTTATTGTGCAACAAAATTTGCTGTTGCAGCATTTACTGAAGGATTAAGACAAGAATTTAGTGTTAGATCAAATATTCGAGTAACTAGTATTGAACCTGGAATAGTTGCAACAGAACTAACTGACACCATTACAGATGAATCTCTTAAACAATTTGTAGAAAATGGAAAAAAAATGGAAACTCTACAAGCACAGGATATTGCAAATGCAATTTTGTATGCTGTAGATTCCCCATCACATGTTAATGTTAATGAAGTTTTGATTAGACCTACAACACAAGAAAAATAGTTTTGTCAAAAATTCCTCATGTGGTTATTTTAGGTGGAGGATTTGGAGGTCTATCTGCAGCAAATGAAATTAGAAATTCGTTAGATTCTTCTAAAGTCAATATTACAATTATAGATAAAAAAGACTGGTTTATGGTTGGCTACGCCAAATTATGGATCATGAATGGGAGTAGAACTTTTGAAAATTCCATTGGCTCATTACAAGAATTACCAAAAAAACAAATTGGTTTTCTCAAAGATGAAATAATTGAAATTGACACAAAAAATAATTTTGTTAAAACAATATCAGAAAAAATTTCATTTGATTTTTTAATTATTTCAATGGGAGCCGTATTAGCTCCAGAAAAAATTCCTGGATTAAATGATAATGGATTTAATTTGTATGATCATAATCAATTAAATGAAATTAATCAAAAATTAAATCAAATAGAGTCTGGAAAAATTGCTATTGCAATAATGGGAATGCCTTACAAGTGTCCACCAGCACCTTTTGAGGCTAGTTTACTAGTTGATTCAATGCTTAGAAAAAGAGGAGTACGAGATTCTGTTCAAATTGACTTTTTTACTCCTGCACCAATCACACTACCAGCAGCAGGGCCAGAAGTTAGTAAACAAATTCTTGATTTAATAAATTCAGAAAAAATTACTTTTCATAATTCAGAAAAAATTAAACAAGTAGCACCAAAAAAATTAATTTTTGAAAATAATGAATATGATTTTGACATTTTGTTAGCAATTCCACCACATATTGCACCAAAAGTGATCTATAATTCTAATTTAGCAAAAGAACCTGGATTCATTCCTATTAATAGAGATTGTAAAACTCCATTTGAAAATATTTTTGCAGTTGGTGATGTAACAACTTTAGCTGTAACTGATGTAATCGCTGTTCCAAAAGCTGGAATTTTTGCAGAAGGAGAAGGGATTACAGTTGCAAAAAATATTATTTCTAAAATTGAATTAAATGAAAAATCACTTTTGTTTGATGGTAAAGGTGGGTGCTTTTTAGAATCTGGTAGAGATACTGCATCAATTATTGAGGTTGATATGTTTACAAATCAAAAACCATCAACTAAATTAACAGAATCCACATCTGAAAATCTTTCTAAAAAAATTAATTTTGAAAAAGAGAGATTATCAAAATGGTTATGATTTATCATTATGTTCCTTTTCTCTAGTTAAATGTTCAAGAATGGCTTTTACTTCAATACCTAAATCCTGATTATTTTTTGATAGATTTAATTTTTCAGCTATACTATTTTTGAAATTTTCATCTTCAATCTCTATACTCCTTTTTTGAACACAATCTGTATGGTCTTTGTCGGTAGCAGAAATTTTATGACAAATATTACAAATTTTCATATTCTTAATTCTAGATACGACGATTTAATAATTTCATTTTGTGCCTGTGAATTTAGGGATCGTAGTCTAGCTTGGTATGATACTAGCCTGGGGGGCTAGTGGTCGCAGGTTCAAATCCTGCTGATCCCATTATAATTTCAAAATTTTTAGCAATTTTTCAAAATTTTCTCGTGTTTTTTCTTGCTTGTAATTTTTTAATGCTAAAATTATTTTTTCTTTAGGGGAATTTTTGTAAATTTTTTGTGTTTGTTTTGCAATACCTGAACCAATAAAAAATGCTTGAGTAATTGACGTAACATTAGAAGGTCTTCTTTCTGTACTTGCACTTTCAAAATCAATTAAAGTTGCTTTATTTTTTCCAACAATCACATGTTTTGAAATATTACTTAACTCTCCATGATCAAAACCAATTTGATCTAATCTATAACAATCTTCTAAAATATCTTTAATTGTAATTTTTAATTTTTTGGTACTTCCTTTTCCTTTTAACATTTCAATCCAATCACTAAATTTTTCTCCTTCTAAATATTCCATCACTAAGAAATTTTTACTAACATCAATAATTTTTGGACCTACATCAACTGAATTCACTAATTTTAAAAGAATTGATTCCTTTTTCATATTTTCTCTTTGCGAATCTGTCCTTCTAATTTTTAATGCAACTTCTTTATTCCCTCTTTTTACGAGAACAACAACACCAACGTAACCCTTACCTAAAATTTCTAAATTCCCAATTAATGTTGGACCTGTTAAACAAATTGATTTGATTTTCAATTTTTCTAATTCTTTTATTCTAGCATTAATTTGACGATTTGTAGCATTTGGGTATCCTAGAACTTTTGAATAAGGTTCTTCTGAAAATTTTTTAATTGAAATGAATGAGTGCGCCATCTACTGAAATTAATTCACTGGCTTCCTCTTTAATTGATTTACTTAGATTTTTGTTTCCAACAAATACTTTGAAACCTTTCTTGAAATCTCCTTGAAGGCCTTTTGGTATGCCTACAGTAAGATTTTTTTTCAAAAATTCTTTCATAAATGAGACTGCTTCTGTATGTTTTCGCTTTTCTAATGAAATTATTTTTAATTCATTCCCAATCCAGATTAATTCTGCATTTTTGAGATTTTTTCTGATAAAGCTTTTTGTACTATCTTCTCTGAAAATTTCAGGTCCTTTCTTTTGATAAATTTGGCTTATTTGTGTAGATTCTAAAAAGAACATAAGATATGCTTCTTTTTGTTGATCCGTATAGGATTTACTTCTATATACGGTAAATCCTTCTATTTCTAATTGTTTTACTAGTGATGTTGTTGCTCTTTTAATTTGTCCCCAAATTATATCAGGACTTCTTGCTTTAAATTCAAATTTTACAACTAACAAATTTTTCCAAAATTTATTTGACTGTTTTAATTTTTTAATTTTAAAAAATTCTAAGCTTGGTTTTTCTAAAAATGCTCTAGAAATTAAAATAAATTTTACAATATTTTCATTTGAAATTGCTGCAGCCAAATTTCTTTTATCATCAATTGGATCCATGATGACTATTGGAGTATCAAATTGATTTGATGTTTTACCTATTACTTGGTTTTCTTTAATTTTTGATATTGATTTTAATAATTTCTCAAAACTTCCATATTCTAAAATTAAAACTTCTGAAATATATCCACTAAAACCTTGTTTAGCTATCTCTGCACCATAAATTCCATTTGATTGTAAAAATTTTTTTAGAATTCTTACTTCATTTCTCATTTTTTGTGTTAACGATTTTTTCATAAATTCTGTATGGTAAGGTGATCTATCTGCCGCACTTTTCCATTCACCAATTTTTACATCATAACATGGTACTATGTTGATTTTTGTATCTTTAATCTTAGCCTCAACATAAGGATGTTGAGAATATCTTACATATGGAGCATATTTTTTTAATGATGTAAATCCTATTTTTTTTGAAATATTTTCTAATTTCTCTTCTGAAATATTTTTTTTAAATTTAATAAAAATATCAATATCTGCATTCTTTGATAACCAAGTACCTTTTGCATATGAACCACCAAATTCTATTTTTACTATTTCTGAATACTTTTCAATTTCTATTTTTACTAATTCATAAACAATGTTTGCAATTTCTTGTTTGGATTTTTGAACATTGTTTGATGGGTTTGTATCTTTAGATATTCTAGAAATAATTTGTTTCATACCTTTAGTTAAACTCCATTAAATCTGTGTATATAGGACCACTTGGAGTCAATTCGCTTTTTTTTAATTTAAAACTGGATACATCTTGAATTCCAAAATTATTATTTTCATACATTTTCATCTCTTTTGTAATATCTCCAATCTTCTTTTTAATTCTAAATACAGTGATATGAGGTTTAAATGATTTATCTGAAGTAAATCCTAATGGTTTTAAGGAATCTTGAATTTTTTTGGATAAATCAATCATTTTATTTGAACCATTTTGATCAGTTCCTATCCAAATAATTTTTGGAGATTTTGTGCTAGGAAAAACTCCAATTCCTTTTAAATTAACTTCAAATTTTGAAAATTCTATTTTTTTTAATTCCTCAATAACTAATTCTATTTTATTTTCTGAAATTTCACCTAAAAATTGTAATGTAAAATGAAGATTTTCTGATTGAATAGGTTTTGCATCAACTTTAATTAAATTTTGAAAATTCCTTATTGAATTAATTATTTCATTATTTGATATATCTATAGACAGAAAAACACGCATTATAGGATTTTTCTGATTATGTTTATAATAATTTCCGTTAACTTCATAGACGAGTATTTTTTTTGATATGTGTTGACAAAATTACTTGTATGTCTAACAGGCATGCCTGGTGCAGGAAAATCTACAATTGCTGAAGGTTTGAAATCTAAAAATTATGAAATAATTAATTTAGGGAATGCAGTAAGAGAAGAAGCAAGAAATCGAAACTTAGATCCAACAAGAGAAAATCTTGGTAAACTAATGCTTGAATTAAGAGAAAAAAATGGACCTGGTGCAATAGCTGAACTTGTAAAACCAAAAATAGAATCTTCAATTGCAAATGTGTTGTTAATAGATGGAGTAAGATCCAATGATGAAATACAAGTATTGAAAGAATTAGGAATAGTAAAATTATTAGCTATTCATGCATCAACTGATACTAGATTTGATTTCTTGCAAAAAAGAGGACGTTCAGACGATCCTCAAACTAAAGAACATTTCAATGAAAGAGATAATCGTGAATTAGGTGTAGGTGTTAGTAATTCTATTGCACTATCTGATTTTGCAATATCAAATATTGGTTTAACTAAAGATGAATTAATAAAAAAAGCGTATGAAGTAATTCAAAGATGGGCTGAATGAATTTTCCTAATCTTAGCTGTAAAATAGAAATATTTTGCACAATAAACCCATCTGAATCTAAAGAAAAACTTGAAACAACTATATCCAATATTTTTCCCTATTCAAAAATAACTAGTAATGAATTTTCAATAAATGCAGTTTCTAAAGAATTAAGATCATTTGAAAAAATATATCAATTTATTCATAATAACAAATTACAAAAAAATTTTTTACGATCTCTAGAAGATAATTTAAAAAATGATTCTACATGGTTTTATCTTAACAAGCAAGCTGCATTTGTTGAACAAATTGCAATTTGTGAAGAATTTGATGAATCTCCATTGGGACCAATTAAAGTCTCATTAACATCATCAAATATTGATAGAATTATTGATTGGATAGTCTTTGATTGAATAAAATTAGTTAAGAAAATCAACCCATTTTTGATTATTTTTTTTAGTTTGAATTTAAAATCAATTTTTTAATATTATTATGAAATGTTAATAAAATTAGGCATAATTGCATCAGTTTTGGTTTTAGGTGGTATGATGTTTTCTACAGAAATTACTTCACTATTTCCTAATACTTCTGCCTTATTAGCTGATTCTTTAAAAGATGACATTAATTCATTAAATGCAAAAGTAACAGATTCTGCTGAAAATAGACTAGATTCTTCTTTGGATAAAACCATTCAAAGTGTAAGTGATAGTGTTTATGAAGGAATTACAGACACT
Source organism: Candidatus Nitrosomarinus sp. (assembly GCA_003702465.1). GTDB lineage: Archaea > Thermoproteota > Nitrososphaeria > Nitrososphaerales > Nitrosopumilaceae > Nitrosopumilus. Next base: position 22,032 of record REGF01000003.1, read on the forward strand.
GGAGATAAATTAGTTGAAAATGTCAATGAAAAAATTTCTGAAGGAATTACAGACACTGGAGATAATATTAAAAATGAAATTTTAGAATCATCTACTTCATCTACAACAGCTTTAGTAAATGAAGTATCTGAATTTGATCCTTTTAGTTTCATTAAGAATTTATTTAAAACTAATTAATTTCTACTTCTAAAAGATCTCTTGCTGTAATTACTGAATTATGAATTTTTTCAGCCTCGTTTTTATGTTGAATTTCATCTTTATATCTTGCAGAAAAGTGTGTTAAAATTAGATTTTTTACTTTTGCATTTTTACCCAGTTCGGCAGCTTGTTTTGCAGTAGAATGACAAGTATCTAAAGCTCTTTGTTTCTCTTCATCAATAAATGTAGAATCAAAAACTAAATAATCACATCCTAAGAAGAACTCTTCTAATTTTTTTGTAGGCATTGTATCTCCTGAAATTCCTATTTTTTTACCTGGACGTTTCTCACCTAATACTTGCTCTGGTTTTATTATTGTTTGATTATTTGTTATTTCTTGTCCATTTTGTAATTGGTTCCATAATTCGCCTTCAGGTATTCCTAATTCTTTTGCCTTTTGAACATTAAATCTACCTGGTTTATCTTTCTCTTCAAATAAATATGAAAATGCGGTGATAGAATGATTAGCTTTTGTTGCATGAATTAAATATTTTTTATTTTCAAATATTTTTCCTTCATTTACAATATTAATTAAAATTGAAAATGGCAATCCAAAATTTAATACTTTAATATTTGCTCCAAGAAATTCATCAATTCCTTTGGGACCAAAAATTTCCAATGGTTCAGTTCTATTTTGCATTGACATTGTTTGTAATAATCCTAAAATTCCTACACAATGATCTCCATGCAAATGCGTAACGAATAATTTCATTTTTTTATTCCATCCTAAACCTGATTTCATATATGCAATTTGTGCAGCTTCACCTGCATCAAACATTAGAATTTCTCCTTCTCTTTCTAGACATATGCAAGATAATCCCCTTTTTTCAGTTGGTTGTGCAGCAGATGTTCCTAAAAAAACAAGTTTCATTTAATCAAAATAGTTCTTGTCAGACTTTTATGCCTATAGATATGATATTTTTTTAATCCCTTTAATTTCATTTTAGGATCTAATTCTTTTTTGAACATAATTGCAATTTTTTTGTTTTTAGGCACAATTGAGATAAATCTTTTAAGAATTTCTTCAGGTTTTTCTGATGTTTTTGAAGATTTACCATATGGCAAATCAGTAACAATTGCATCAAAATTATTTGAAATTTTTAATAATTCCTTAAAATCAGATTTCAAGATTTTTGATTTAAAATTATTTAATTTCAGATTTTCTTTTGTCATATTGCACATTTTTTCATCAAAATCAATTCCTATAGAATTGATACCCATTGATTCAGATTCAAGTAATGTGGTGCCTGTGCCACAAAATGGATCACATACTGTTTGACCTTTTTTTAATCCAGTTAAATTTATCATAACTCTTGTTAATTTCCAATCTAATTCATGAGGATATTTTTTTACTTTTTTTGGTCTTATTTTATTTTCATATTTTTCTGAAAAACCAAAAAAACTTTCTGTATTTGTGAAAATCAAATATACAGTTATTTCAGGATTTTTTAAATTAACTTTCGCTTGTGTGAATTTTGAAATCATATCACCCATTGATTTTTCTAATTCTAACACATTCAATTGATTTGTTGATAGATTGATTACTCTACATACAAAACTTTGTGTATTTTTTAACACTTGAAAATTTTCTTCATCTAAAAAGAGCCCAGACATTTTTCTTAAAATTTGTCCAGATGTTTTTACAAATGTTGCACGTTCTGAAATTTTTTTCCAATTAGTTTTAGATTGAATAATTATTAAATTTGAGATAATTTTTATTTTAGCAAATCTATCAAATGATTTTGTAATTGTAGTTATTTCATCTATTGCAAGTTCTAAATTTTCTTTTGATAAAATAAAAAAACTTTCTGGCATTACATTATTGCCTTTGCAATAGTATTTGAAATATCTACTTTTGATGTTTTACCTGGAATTGTATTTGTACTAATAATACTTGTCACTCCAGCTTTTTTTATTTTCTTTTCTGCATCATTAATTAATAATGCATGTGTACACGCAACATAGATTCTTTTACACTTTTGCTTTTTGAGAAACTGTGTGGCTTTGATTAAACTACCACCTGTGCTAATCATATCATCTACTAAAATCAAATCTCTGTTTTCAACTTCTGATAAATTTGTAGTTTTAATTTTTACTTTACCTGTTTTTCTATCTCTAGCTTTTTCTAATGCAATATAATCAGAATTGAATTCCTTTGCGAATTCTTTTGCTCTTTGTTTTCCACCTTGATCTGGTGATATGATTAATGGATTTTTTAGCCTCAATTTCTTAAAATATTTGACAAGATCTGGTATTGCAGAGACATTTTGGGTTTTATTACTGAAATATTTCAATCCTATTAAACTATGAATATCTACTACTGTAATTTTTGATGCTCCTGCTCCTTTGAATAATTTTGCAAGAACTTTCATTGTTACAATTTCACCTGGTAAAAATTCTCTATCTTGTCTTGCATAACCCATGTATGGTACTACTACATCAACTTGAGATGAATTTTCTTTTGCTTTTGTAATTAATGATAATATTTGAACTAAATTGGTATCTACTGGTGGAAAAATGGATTGTATAACAATTGATCTTTTTTTTGCAATTTTTCCAATTAATGTAATTTTACTTTCTCCATCAGGAAATGTTCTAATTTCTGATTTAACTAAATTTGCCTTTATTTTCTTTGCAATTTTTTTTGCTATTTCATCAGAAGTTATTCCTGAAATTACTGATATTTGACTCAATAAGAAAATATGATAAGTAGGGATTCTTAAGTTTTGAGAAATTTTTCTTATTCGTCGCCTTCTCCACGACCTAAATCACCTAATCCATATTCATCAATTACTTTATTTCTAAATTCATCTTTTTCATCAATTTCTATTTGTTCTTTCTTCTCATCTCCTTGATACACTGTTCTAATTGGCCATGGAATTCTAATATCATATCTCTTAAATTCTTCATACATTATCATTCTTAGATCAGTTTTAGTCTTAAATTGTGATCCATAGTCTTTTACGTATAACCACATTGAAAAATCCAATGCAGAATCATTGAATTGATTAAATCGTACAACTGGTTGAGATATGTCTACATGTAAATCCTTATCACAACCGCAACTTGATTTATTTTCATCTAAATATGGACATCTGTTTTGTCTAACAAGATGTCTTCCTTTGGCATCTCTGATTTCAACCATGCCTCGTTTTCCAATTTTTACTAAGATTGCTGCAACCTGTTTTGGGTCATTAAGATAGGAAACACCAACTGTTACTACTGCTGGAACAAGCTTGTTTTCTTTTGTGTAATTGATAATTTGTGCTGTAACCAATTGTCTTGTAGGAATAATTGCTACTGATTCATGTAGTGCATCTCTAACATATGTAACTCTAGGCGTAATTTTATGAACAATTCCATTATATCCTGATTCTAATTGAACTCTTTCTCCTTCTTTGAAAATATTGTCTTTTCTAATCATCAAATATGCAAAATAATTTTGCATTGTTTCTTGAAGAGCTAAACCAATACCAATTGCAAGTCCACCTGTTGCAGTTGCTAATACAAATAAATCAACTCCCCACCATGATACAACTCCCAAAATTGTTGCAACAAAAATCCCTACAGGTAAAATTTGTTTGAATGATTTTGGAATACCTTCCCTTTTTTTACGTGCATAACCTGGTGGTCTGGAACTTGGAATTAATGGTTCAAAACCGTTTATTCTTTTTTCTTCTCTCCAAATATCTATTGGAAATATTTCATCTGGTTTTGCCCCCGGCTTTAATTTTCTTCCTGATTGATTACTGCCTGTAATACAATTGTTGAAATATTTCAAATATTTTGCCCTTTCAGATTCTTTCCACTGTTCAAAAGGATTACTAACTAATTTTTCATAACTTCCAATGGGATTACCTTTTGAATTACGATATTGTTCTAATTGAACAATGCCCTCTTTAGTTTTACATAAATTTTTGAATTCTTCCTCTGTAAAATCTTCTGGAGTAATTGTTGGAGGAATCCATTTGTATAATTTATGGAAAAGATTATCGTCATCAGAAAATCCTTGCATATCATACCATGCATCAAAATCTTGTTTTTCAAGAATTGATTTATCTCGTTTTGTAAGCATTATTGGAATCAAATGAGAAATTGTATATCCCACAACTAAAATATTAAAAGTATTAAGGATTTTAGCAAAAGTTTCTTCAGCACTAAGTTCCATTGTAATTGAATTAGAATCATTTTCAAATAATTCTGAAGTTTGAATATATGCATTAGTAGAAGAAATTAACGCAATTGCAAAAAACGGTAATACCGCATTTTGTACAAATCTTGATAAATGTGGTTTAGTGTAAAATATTTTTTTTGATTTAATTAATGATGAAAATTTTCTATATGCAGCAGAAATTGCAATTATCCCAATTATCATTATGATGAAAGCTAATTGAAGTGATTCAGATGAAGCTAATAGTTGAGAAACAGTTTCAAATTCTCCAACAGAAATTTGTGAAATATCTCCTTCGCTCATAATTTATCTTCTAACTGTGTATAATTTTCTGGAATTAAATGTTAATCTGTTAAAATTCTATAGAAAATTAATGCTAATTGAATACTTTGTGCCTAAAATTGTTGCAACATTTAACAAGGGTTACAGTACTAATTTCTAAATGACCTATCAAAAATCAGTATGGGATGATGCCCCATCGATGAAATCTTATACATTATCAAATTTTAGACAACTTCCACAAATTCAGCAACTTTCTGAAGAAAAACAATTTGAAATGGAAGTTGTGGGAAATGTTTTACCATTTAAAGCAAATAATTATGTAATTGAACAATTAATTGATTGGAATAATATACCAAAAGATCCAATTTTTGTTCTAACATTTCCTCAAAAAGGAATGTTAAAACCTCAACATTATGATCAAATGGCTACAGCATTAAAGAACAATGCTGATAAAAAAGAAATTGCAAATATTGCAAATGAAATTCGTTTACAATTAAATCCACACCCAGCAGGTCAAATGGAACTTAATGTTCCAACATTACAAGATGGAACTAAATTATATGGAATGCAACATAAATACAAAGAAACTTGTTTGTTTTTCCCTAGTCAAAGTCAAACTTGTCATGCATATTGTAGTTTTTGTTTTAGATGGCCTCAATTTGTTGGAATGGACGAAATGAAATTTGCAATGCAAGAAGGCGAACAACTAGTTCAATACGTTAGAGAACATCCAGAAATCACAGATGTATTGTTTACTGGTGGAGATCCAATGATCATGAAAGCAAAAATCTTTTCCAAGTATGTTGATGCAATAATTGATGCAAATCTCCCAAATCTTAAAACTATTAGAATTGGAACAAAAGCACTTTCTTATTGGCCTTACAAATTTTTGACAGATTCAGATTCTCAAGAAATGCTAGAAGTTTTTAAAAAAATTACTGACAGTGGCTTACACCTTGCATTTATGGCTCATTTCAATCATCTAAATGAATTATCTACATCTGCAGTCAAAGATGCAATTAAAGAAGTTAGAAAAACAGGTGCACAAATTAGAACTCAGTCACCTCTCTTAACACATATCAATGATGATGCTGAAATGTGGGCAAAAATGTGGACAAAACAAGTTGAATTAGGTTGTATTCCGTATTACATGTTTGTGGTTAGAGATACAGGTGCTCAACACTATTTTGGAATTTCTTTAGTTAAAGCACATGAAATCTTTAGGAAAGCATATTCTTCAGTTAGTGGAATAGCTCGAACTGTTAGAGGACCAAGTATGTCTGCAACGCCTGGCAAAGTCCATGTAATGGGAACTACAAACATCAATAATCAAAAAGCACTGGTTTTGAGATTTATTCAAGGTCGAAATCCTGATTGGGTAGATATACCATTTTTTGCAAAATATGATGAAAATGCAATTTGGTTAGATGATTTAAAACCCATATCCGGTGAAAAGTTCTTCTTTGAGGAAGAAATGTTGGAATTTAAGAAAAGTAAACTAAATTGAGCATTTTATCCTAAAATTTACCTGACTTTATTGACAATTCTATCTTACTAGATAAGATTAGTAAAATAATTTGTAAAATTTAGTGATTGAATTCTACACAAGTTCTACAAACTATTAAAGATGAAAACATATCTTTTATCGATTTTTGGTTTGTTGATATTTTTGGTGAACTCCATAATGTCGGTATGCCGAGTTATGCAATTGATGAAAATAGTTTCGTAAATGGTCTTGAAAAACTAGACGCTAGTTCAATTGTTGGATTCAAATCTGTAAATAATTCTGATATGATTTTAATGCCAGATCCAAATTCATTCAAAATTTTACCTAGTGATTATGATCCAGGTCATAGAAAAAATGCAAGAATTTTTTGTGATCTATATGATGGTAGTACAAATAAAGAATCACGTTACAATAGAGATTCTAGAGGAATTGCACATAAAGCAACTGAAAAACTTTCAGAATTTGGATTTACTCATACGAATTGGGGTCCTGAAATAGAATTTTTTGTTTTTGATTCAATTAGTGTTTATCCTTCACCATATGCTGCAACTCATTCAGGTGGTGGTTCAGGTTATTCGATCGAATCAAAAGAATCACCATGGGCAAAAGGAAATGTAAGTACTGCAATTGATATCAAAGAAGGATATTATCCATCACAACCAAAAGATACACTTGAGGGATTTAGAAAAGATGTTTGTGATGATTTGTATAATTATTTTGGAATTAAAATTGAAGCTGAACATCATGAAGTAGCAACCTCAGGGCAATGTGAAATCAATTTAGTTTATGATGAAATGATTGGAATGGCAGATAATGTAATTGCAGTAAAAAATTTAGTTAAAGTCAAAGCTAAACGAAAAAATAAAGTTGCAACTTTTATGCCAAAACCAATTTTTGGTGATAATGCATCAGCTATGCACACACATCAGAGTTTATGGAAAGATGAAACTAATGTCATGTATGATCATGATGATAATGTTGCTCAAATGAGTCAAACTGGAAGATATTATATCGGTGGAATACTAAGTCATGCTTCTGCACTATGTGCAATTTCAAATCCTACCACTAATTCTTACAAGCGACTTGTTCCAGGATTTGAAGCACCAGTTAACGTTTGTTGGGGATTAGCAAATCGTTCAACAGCAATTAGAGTTCCAATGTATAACAGAAATCAGGAAAAAAGTAAAAGAATTGAATATCGTGTACCAGATCCTACTGCTAATATCTATCTTTTAGAAGCTGCATTACTTTTAGCAGGATTAGATGGAATTAAAAATAAAATTGATCCTGGTGATCCTATTGAAGAAAATGTTTACAAACTTTCAACAGAAAAGAAAAGAGAATATAACATTGGTTCTTTGCCTGTATCATTGAAAGGTTCATTAGATTCTCTTGCTAGTGATTCCAAATTTTTAGAACAGATATTTACAAAAGACTTCCTTGACACTTACACTGAATTGAAATACAAAGAATATACTGCATTTGCACAAACTCCTACTGCATGGGAAGTTTCTATGTATGCAGATGCATAACTGGTACAAATATCAAAAATAACACTTTTAAAATTTGAATTAAATTTTTTTATTATGAATTACAAACTTTTCTTTCTTTCATTATTATTGATTCCTAGTTTTACTGGAATTGTATATGGACATACTGTTGATGGAATAGGAGATTACCGTATAGAAATTGGTTGGATGAATGAACCAGTTGTTTCTGGAGAAACAAATGCTCTTGAATTGTATGTGAGTCCACTTACTGCATGTCCAGATATCCCTACTCTCTTAGAATGTGCAAATTCTCAAGAATTTGAAAATGGTATTGATGGATTAAGAAAAATGCTTAAAGTTCAATTTGTTTATGATAAAACAGAAACAATTACTCTTCCATTAACTGCAGATCATGATGTGCCAGGAAAATATTATGCTTTCATTACGCCTACAATTTCTGGATATTATCAAGCAAATCTTATTGGAAAAATTTTAGAAACTCCTGTGAATTTATCACTGCATCCACCACCAATTGCAGAAAGATCATATATTGAATTTCCTCAATCAGCAGACTTGGCTTTAACAGAAGTTATTGATGATAATTCAAAACTTGAACAAAAAATTGAAACTTTAGAAAATACTATAAAAAATCTAGAAACCTCTAATAATCAATTGAAAGATCAAATTGATGGATATTTTGTAATGGTACTGCCAATAGGAATTATTGGAATAATTATTGCTATAATTGCTTTAATTAAAACACGAAGAAGTTAATTTTTTAGTATTTTTTATTAAATTTCCAAATCATTGATATTCTGTAATTTAATAAACTACAAGTATAGGAAAATGATTACAGATCCTAACTAGGTTGATAAAAAATGGTAGAATCTAATTATGATATTTTAGGTATTGTAGAAGGAACTACTGAAAAAGAGATTAGAGATGCATTTAGAAGATTAGCTTTACAATTCCACTCAGATCGAGGTGGAGAAAATGAACAATTTATAAAAATCAAACAAGCATACGACGATCTAAAAATTGGAAAAAAATATCCTGATACAGATATTGAAAAAATCAAAAATTCAAAGGTTTATTCTGATGAAAGTGAAGAAGACGTTAGAAGAAAAAATCAGATTTTAGGTCAAGAATTATCAAAAGAAATGCAAACTGCTGAAGAATGGGCATCTGCTTTAAATCGTTCAAATATTACAGGTACTAGATTATTTGGTTCAAAAACTCTTGGTGAAATTGAATTAGAAAGAAAAGCAACAGGTACATTATCTATTAAAGGTAATTTTATGGCTGGAAGTTTAACTTACGATGGACCAATAATTATGCAAGGAAGTATTACTAGCCCCTCCTGGACTCAAGAATACAAAACTAATATTCACTTAACAAAAGGTGATTTCAAATTCATTGATCCTTTAGAAAATAAATACAAAATTGATAATGGAGCACAAATTATTGTAGATAATGGAAATGCTGTTGTAGGTAATATTTATGGTAGAAAATTTAGAGTTGAAGATAAAGAAGGTAGAGTAGGAGTTTTTAAAATTCAAGAACATAGAACAAGTGTCTCAGCATTAAACGGTAAAATTGTTGCCGAAAATATTGTTGATACTGTATCTTTAGATGCAGATTCAATTATTGTTTTAAATGTTGAAGAAGATGCAATACTTTCTGCACGAGAGATTTTGTTTTATGGTAGTAAGTTAACTTATGATTGTGTAATTAAATTAAAACAAAATGGATCAATTAGATTTTTTGAAACTTTTTCCATCCAAGGATTAAGTGGAGATGCAATAATTGAATTAGAAAATGGTAAAAAAATTAGATTATTTGATCTTAAAACTAAAAAAATTAAAGACTTAGCTGATGAATTTGTTCCTCATAAAGAAAATTACAACAAAGATGCTACTATGGTAGGAAATGGGTTTACAATTACTTATGATATGTTGAATAATCTATCTAAGAAACCAACTAAAAAATCAAATTGGAAATCTAAATTCAAATTTTCAAAAGATTAAAGAATTGAAAATAAGTTGACTTAATTAAAAATAATAAAAAGAAATTAAAAATTGTAGAACTAATCTAATCGATTAATTCAGTCCAACCTTTGACGAAGACTGAGTTCTTGTAGAGTGGAACTGGTTGTCCAACTGTAAAGTCCATTGGTCTCATCCAAAAGATTGCTTTTGTTGGGCATACACCGATGCATGCACCATCAGAAATACATCTTTCTGGGTAGAAGACAAATGCTTTACCTCTCTTCCAGCCTTCAACTGGTTTTACTCTAAGGACATCAGGACCAAGTGTTGTACAGATTTCTACACAGAGTGCACATCCGATACACATTTGTTCACTTATGTCTGGAATAATTCCTACTGGCATAACAAAATTCAATCGAGATTCGTGCTTAATATAATTTACCTAGATTTTTTGAGCTATAACGGCGTTTCAAATTTTATAACGGCGTTTGAATTAGATCGCTTGATTTTGTTCTTTTGATTTATTCTGATCGTTATCAATAATTCTGATCGTTAGATTATTTTCAATTTTTTTTAGATAGTAAACGTTTGTTTCAGATAATTTCATTATGTGTTTACCTCCAGGAGACAAAATCCATTCAAAACTATCATTTTTTTTTGCCATTCCAGTAACCACTATAGAACAATCACTTTGTTTACCTAATGCTGAAAGTAACATTAAACATGAATTAACAAATCTCGCAGATTCTAAATCATCAAAAAGATTGTAAATTCCATTAAATGAATCAATAATAATCAAAAATTCTTTTTCTGAAATTTTACAAATAATATCTGATAATCTTTCTTTCCAATCAAGCTTATTTGGTCTAAAAATCATCAAATTTTCTTTTTGTTCAATCATTTTTGATTCAATATATCCTGAATATAACAAATCCATGTCTACAAAAATAATTGGATTTTTTTCAGAAATAATTATTTTATTTAAAAATTCTATTTTATGAAATGAATTTGAACACAAAACTAGGCTGGGTACATTTTTTTTAAATTCATTTTGGAAATATTCTAGATTATCATTTAGATTTATCTCAGGATTTTTATCCAACAACAAAGTAGGATTTTACAGATATAATAATGAATTTGATGTCAAAGGATATTTCTGGTGATTTTCCTGTTTCAAATAAAATCTATTTGAACAATGCATCTGTTTCTTTGATGCCTTTACAGAGCATTAATGCCATGAATGATTTTTTGATTTCATATAATTCATCAGGTCCTGATTCTAAAGAATCAGCAAAATTAATTGAAGAAAAACTCAATAATGTAAGAAAAATTATTGCAAAAATAATTTGTTGTAATCCTAAAGAAGTAATTTTAACTCAAAGTACTACTGATGGAATTAATATTGTTGCTAATGGTTTATCTTTTGATGAGAACTCTAATATCGTAATTAGGGGAATGACTCATGAACATCATTCTAATTTTTATCCATGGATTAAATTAAAAAATAAAATTTCAGTAAGAAATATTCCAATTGATTCAAATGGATTTTTCAAATTAGATGATTTGAAATCAAATCTAGATAAAAATACAAAATTAGTAGCTATAAGTCATGCACTGTATAACACTGGTTCTATTTTACCTGCAGAAAAAATTTCTACTGCAATCAATAAACAAATACCATTTTTTATTGATAGTGCACAAACAATTGGGTGTATTGGTACGCATGATGTATCAAAATTAGGTTGTGATTTTATGTCATTTAATGGGTCAAAATGGTTATGTGGACCAATGGGGACAGGTTTGTTTTATTGTAAAAAGGAATCAAGTGAATTATTAGAACCAAAAACTATTGGAGGTGAATCTGCAATTATTGAAAATGATAATAATTTAGTTTTCAAGGAATTACCTGAAAAATTTCAAACTGGTTTTAGAAATTATGTTGGTATTGTTGGATTAGAATCTTCAGTAAAATATCTACTAAATTTTGGTATGGAAAATATTCGCAAAAAAAACCAAAAACTATCTAATCTGTTTAGAGATGAATTAGAAAAAATCTCTAATGTTGTTTTATACGGGCCTGATGATCCTGAACAACGTACCAGTATTGTTTCATTTAATATCAAAAATTTTGATCCTGAAAAAGTTGTAGAAAAACTTGAAAAACAAAATATTATTTTAGCAGTAAGAGAAATAATGGAAAAAAAGATTATTCGTGTATCTCCTCATTTTTTTAATAACGAATCTGATATGTTAAAAGTAATTGATGAAATTAGAAAATTATAGATTTTCTTGTTCTTCAATAACCATCATAGTTAGCGTTGATTGTACTTTACTAATTTTTCTAATTTTATTTGTGATTATTGCTCTTAGTTTTTCTGCATCATCTGATGAGATTTTTAAAACAATATCATATACTCCATAAACTCCTCTTACTTCGTATTCCACATTTTCATCAGATAGAATTTGTTTAATTTCA